>JBOFCH010000182.1:0-7363 GCA_051645985.1 Plesiomonas sp.
AGGGTAACCTGGTCGTCGGGGGGGCGAAGGCGGAGGGGGGAGATGGTTCCAGTATTACCGTCAACATTCCTACGGTTGGCCGAATCCCTGGGGGCGGTATTGTCGAAAAAGCAGTGCCATCAGCATTTACCGAGTTACCATTTGTTACGCTTAATTTAAAAACACCGAGTTTTAATACGGCTAGAAATATTGAACAAGTGATTAACAAGCGCTTTGGTGCGGGTACTGCCGCAGCAAAAAATGCTGGCTCCATTAAAGTGTCTGCACCAAAAGATGCGAGTATGCGAGTGAGTTTTTTAGCGATGCTGGAGAACCTGTCGGTAACGGAAGGGCAACAGAGATCCAAAATTGTTATCAATAGCAGAACCGGCACCGTGGTCATGAATGAAAAAGTCTATGTGCGCCGAGCGGCGGTAGCACATGGCAATCTAACGGTGACCATTAGTGAGCAGGATAGTGTCAGCCAGCCTAATTCATTATCTGCGGGGTCCACCGAGCGCGTGCGCCGCTCTCGGGTCAAGATGGATGAGGGAGCTAACCATATGGTGGTGATGCCAGAGGGAACATCTCTGGATAAGATCGTCGCCGCCATTAATGCTTTTGGTGCCACACCCAGTGACCTGATGTCAATATTACAAGCCCTGGATGAGGCTGGTGCTCTGGATGCAGACCTGATAGTGATTTAAGGAGAAAAAATGAAAAGTGTCACGAATGACCGAGCTTATTATGATGTACAAGGTCTGCAAGAGATCGCAACTGCAGATCCTGTTCAAGCGCTGGAACAGGCAGCAGAATTATTTGAAACGCAATTTCTGCGTATGGTACTCAAAAATATGCGTCAGGCTGCCGATGCATTGGCGGCGGATGATAATCCTTTCAACAGTGACAGTCAGCGTTTTTATCGAGACCTGTATGATGAGCAGACGGCGCAGCATTTAGGGGCACAATCGCAGCTTGGTTTGGCAAAAATGCTGGTTAAGCAGTTTTCTGCCACTATGCCTGCCGAGCAGGGTGGGTCTGTGTTTAAGCCAGAACCCGAAGTGGTCGCTATTAATAGCCAGAACCATGGACATCAATCCTCTGAACTGGCTAAAAGTGCACAAAAAATGCATTTAAATGTGATTAATGGAGGGCAAATGACCATCGCTCCGTCGCCATCAACATCGGCAGAGACAGCCACGCACTTTGCCACTATCAAGCTATTCCAGCCTACTAGCTGAATAAGGATTCAAGGTAAATAACAATGAATATGATGCAAATTGGCATGTCAGGGCTTCGCGCATCGCAAAGCTGGTTAAATGTCACTTCCAGCAATATTGCCCACGTGTCGACACCGGGTTTTTCACGCCGAACTCTTGATGTCGGAGCTCTTGCCGATGGAGGGGTCAGCGTTAATGGTATGCGTCGGATCACCGATCAATTTGTTGTTGCTCAAGTGTGGGGCGCCGCCAGTGGTGTCGGTTTCGCTAGTAATTTTGCCTCAAGAATGGCAACACTTGAGAAGCTCATTTCCACAGATGGCGGCAATTTAGGAATGGGTTTTGATCGTTATTTTGAATCCTTAAATGGTGCTATGGAAGATCCGGGCAATACGGCATATCGGGAAGATATATTAAATGCGACAAAGCAACTCGCTAGTCAATTTAATACACTGGATCAAAACTTATCCAAGCAGATCCAACAAAATAATAATGGGTTAGATTCGTCACTTCTCAAAGTAAATGGTCTCACAACCGAAATTGCCACATTGAATAAACAAATTGCCGATGGCATAAATAATGGTCGTGATGTAAATTCATTGTTAGACTCCAGAGATCAGGCGATTACTTCGTTGGCTGAGCAGTTAGATGTTAAGGTTCTGACAAACAGTGATGGCACTATTCAGGTGACCTTACCTAAAGGGCAACCCTTGGTGCTTGGTGAGCAAGCGGCCAAGCTAGAATTTGCCGCAGGCACTAATCCTGCAGATGGTAAAATTTCACTTTCATTTGGTCCAGAAAAATACCAGTTATCACCCGATGTAGGTGGTGCTATTGGTGGCTTGTATAAGTACCATCAAGAGCAGTTAGTATCTGCTCAGCTCGTCGTTGATGAACTTGCGATGAGAATGGCAGATGCGTTTAACAATACTCAGGCGGCTGGTTTTGATCTTAACGGCAACCCTGGCAAGCCGATGTTCGAATATGATCCTGCTGATCCAGCGGGAACCTTGAAACTAGCTGCAGCTTTTACCCAGACAGATCTTGCCTTTGCGGGGGCCCCCGGCAGTGTCGGTGATAATAGCAATCTCAAAAACATGCTGAATATTAAAGAGATGGACTTCTCTTTTGATAGTCTTGGTGGGCAAAGGTTTAATCTGAATGGCGCTTTCAGTGCCTTGTTTAGTAAGGTTGCTAGTGAAGCCGCCTGGGCAAATCAAGAGCAAAAGCTGGCCACAAATATTTCTTCTGCTGCGAATAATGAATGGATGTCTCTAAGTGGTGTGAGCCTCGATGAGGAGGCTCTTAACCTAATTCAGTATCAGCAAAATTATGCTGCTAATGCTAAGGTCATTGCGACTACAGATGTGTTATTTAATAGTATTGTGAGCTTGTTGTAAGGAATTATTATGCGTGTTAGCAATGGTATGATGAGTGGTAATTTGTTACAAAGTATTCAGCTAGGTAATAAAAACTACAATGAGATGGCAGCAAAAATGTCGACTAATAATCGTTTATTACGGCCATCAGATGACTTTATTGCAAGTCGGCAAGTTCTGGAGTTGGATCAGCAGCAGGCAGGCATTAATACCTATTTAAAAAATATCACCAAGCTGGAAGCATCATTAAGCGGCGCATCAACCCAGCTGCAAAGTATGCAACCCGTATTGGATCGGATGACGGAAATTGGTGTACACATTGGTTCTACAGCACCAACGCTTGAGGAGCGTGAGGCTTATGCTACTGAATTAGCTACACTACAAGACACATTGGTGAGTATGTTTAATGGCACATCTGCAACGGGCAATAACATGTTTTCTGGTAATAAAACCGGGACTATGCCAGTTGCACGTGATGAGTATGGCATGTGGCGCTATCAAGGGGATAATGGCATCCGTCCAGTACCGGTTGCTGATGGTGTTTACCTGGACAGTGCTCTAAGTGCTGGCAACATGTTAAATGTTAGTACAGCTGGGGAGTTGGAATTGTTTAGCTCTATGGATGCGGCCATTAATGCACTACGCGATCCTGCAGTCGCCGATCTCAGTGCCATATCACAGGGTTTTGTGGCTAATGTTAAAGATGCCAGCCAGGGTGTTAATATAGCCCAAACTCGCTTGGGTGGCGATCTGAATACCATCGAAGCATTAAAAACTACTCACGAAGACATCACTCTGTTCAATAAAGAGTTGAAAGGGGGATTAACTAATGTAGACTACTCTAAGGCCTCGATCGAAATTAATGAAACCATGATCGCGTTACAGGCAGTGCAGAAAACATTTGCCCAAGTATCTAATCTCAATCTATTCAGTATCATCTAATTGATGAAAATTATACCCTTAAGCCCTGTACGTGTCGGCCGCCCTCAGGGCGGTCGAACCTCTTCTGTTGCGTTAGAGAGAAAACCTCATCAGCGTTCATTAGACGTCACTGATAATATACTGCCAGCACCGTTAATTAAGCCATTGCCAGGGCGATATCTAGTACATGATTTTTGGGCGCAACTGTGTGCTGTTCAACAGCAGACTACTGCGGTACAGATGTCGATACAGGGTTTGTTAGCATCTAAACAAGTGCTGCTGCAATTGCAACGGCTGGTTTCATCGCTGCATATAGATGATCTTGATATCATTCAGCGAAACTATAAAGAGCAGATTCAGCGTTTACTTAAAATTAATGCATTACTGAAGTATCAAGGTGCCAAATTATTGACTGGTGGTTTTCAGCCAAAAGTGTTGGGCTATCAGGACTTACGGGTGTTCTCCATCAGTGGCCTGAATTTAATGGCTCGTGCTAATCGGGATGAGTTCATTGAACTTTTTTTATTAAATGAACGCCCATTAAGATCAAGTATGCTCATCAAGGCGGATGTGTCAGCAGATGAGCAAATGCATCAAATAATGAAAGCCTTCGCGAAACTTAATATTCGTTGCGCTAATAACAATCATACGAATCAATTGTCATTCAGTGTTGAGCTGGAACATTGGCCGACCCTGCAAAAAAACCTCTATATCCGCGGCGGCGGTTGCAGAATTCCCACAGGTGATCCGATAAAATTGAAGCCCCAGGCAGTAAAAAATTGGCGAGAAATATCAGCATGGTCATTACTTGAGCACTCTGAGGCAGCCCCAATAATACGAAAAATAAAGAAATTAGGGCTGGAAATTGATACCCATCTAAGTGTGTTGCAAAAAATGCAAGGCTCTTGGTTGCAGCAAGTTGAGTCCTTGTCAAATCCGTTGTCGGATGGAGATGCTCACTCCTTGGTAACGCAGATTGTCGAGGCAATCGATACTCGTGGTGAGAAGCGGTTTAGTGCATTTAATGCGATTGCCACACAGGCGAACTTAGCGAGAAGTAGTGTGGGTGCGATACTGGACTCATTTGAGTGGTAACCTGGCTGCCGAGTTAACTTTATACTGGAAAAACAATCACTATGGTTTAAGTTTTGGCTATGGATGGTCGCTTATACCGAGCAAGAGTACTCTTCTGTCTAAGAGTTAGTGGATTAGTTGATAAAGAGGTTTCGTATGGATGTTGTTTCTGCAGGTAAAAGTCAACTGCCATGGTCACAGACTGTGCCAGATACCATCCGCCGAGAAGAGGTTGCTCAGTCTGAAAGCCTTGATAAACTTATCAATAAGGTGGTTGGAAAAGGAGAGAACAGTTACGATGGTGATGCGATCAAGCAATCTCAACGTGTCGGTATGCCCCAGGCTGCACCAAAGCAAGATTTGCTAGAAACGGTAGTACAACAACGTGCATTAATTGATGAGTTTAACAAGTTTCCAAATATTGATCAGCTGAAAGTCGTTGAGATTACTAAGTCGTTGAGGTCCGGTTTGTTGGATATCGATAGTGATAAGTTAGCTTCAGCGATGCTGGATTTTTACAAAGGGTAAGCAATGATGTCGGCAGCCAGTGAAATCGTAAGAAGTCTTATTTTCGGCCTTAAAAAGGATCTTTCTTTGTATAAAAGGTTAACGCTCCTATTGGTTGAACAAGCATCTAATCTGTCGCAGCGAGATAATGGCGCATTGTTTGAGTGTAATAAAACCCAGCTCGATTTAGTGGCAGAGTTGCAAGCAGGGGCGGCTCTGCGATCTCGACATATGCAATTATTGGGTTTTCCTGAAAATCTGGAGGGGGTAAAAGAATTAGCCCAGCGATTACCCGTGTCAGTGAAAGAGGGGCTCTTGGCGCTATGTACCAGCATGGAGTCAGAGATCGCCTGCTGCAAACAATTGAATGAATCGAATGGGCGATTGCTGGCAAGTCAGCAGATCATTATCAGTCACCTTTTACAGGGGCAAAGGCATTTTTATAATGCTCCTTAAGTTTATGCTATTGCTAATATAGCAGAATTTTATTATTGATATTTTTCACTCTTGGTTATTTTTCGTAAAATAGCATAAAATCAGCAAGTCGAAAATCGAATTCATCATCGATATCGATAGAGCTTATCTTATCCATTAAATATGCGTAAGCTCCCTCGCAGTAAATACCTGAAAGATTACCAACATGTTCTCTATCAACTAAGTAGATCGCACCATTTAGTCTATAATGTTTTTCAAATTCTTGGCTCCGTTTATTTAGGTTTGATTTTATAAAGCCATTTAAACTGTTATCTTTCGGTAATTTATTGCAGTATTGAATAGGATGTTCCAGTTCACAAACTGATATCACTGCAGTTGCGCTGTTATTCTTATAAAGAGCTACCGCTTCTTTTATATGTTGTGCAGTGCGCAATGGAGACGTAGGCTGCAGTATTGTGACCAAGTCTACCATAGCATAATTTTCTTCTACCCACTTCACAACATAAGAGATCACATCGTTGGTCGTGGCCGTATCACCGGCAAGTTCAGCTGGACGCAGCCCTTGAAATATCACACCAGAATCTTGCATCGCAACATCAGCAATCTCTTGGCTATCAGTGCTGACGATCACCATATCGAACTCATCACTGGCGAGCGCGGCCTGTATTGTCCAGCATATGAGTGGTTTGCCAGCCAGGAGTTTGATGTTTTTGCCTGGCAGACGTTTACTCCCGCCTCGTGCTGGAATAATGGCAATACTTAGGGACATTATAGCAACTCCTTGATATCAAGTTGTGCTTTATGAAAATCATCCATGCGACCGATATCAAGCCAATACTCGTGTACTGGGAACATCAACACATCTTCCTGTTTGATTATTTTTTCTTCAAGCAAGGTCGGCATGTCAATATGCTCTTGCTTGGGTACATTCATGAACAATTCCGGACTGATCACATAAATACCGGCATTGACAAAATAACGTTGAATGGGTTTTTCCTGCATTTCGAGGATGCGATGTCCATCGCCTTTTATCACACCATAAGGTATCTGATAGTCATATTCACGAACGCACATTGTTGCCACAGGCTGGTATTTGTTATGGAAATCGAGCAGACGATTGAAGTCCACCGTGGTCAGTACGTCACCATTGATCATGATAAGCGGTAGGGCCGGGATGTCAGCAGGCAGAAGACCCAGCGCCCCCCCAGTACCCAGAGGGATATCTTCATGCACGTAGCGAATATTGGCCCCCCAGGCTGAGCCATCACCAAAATAGTCGGTGATCTGTTCGGGCATATAGTGGGTAGATATGTAGATGTTCTTGAACCCCGCCTTGAGGAACTGGTTCTGCAGGGTTTCCAGTATGGGTTTGTCCCCCACCTTGAGCATGGGCTTGGGGCAACTGTCGGTAAGCGGGCGCAATCTGGTACCAAACCCCCCCGCCATGATGAAGACGGGGTTGTCATAATTTGGGACCTGCGTTGCTTGCTCCCAGCTTTCCAGCCCAATCAGCTTGCCAGCATCATCGACCACCGGCAGGGAAAGAACACTGCGCGCTTGCATGGTTTTCAGCAACTGCGCACGGGTCAGTTTGGCTGAGACAGTGATGGGGGTGGGGTTCATCACGGCCGTGACGCTTTGCGTCAGGGAGACATTGTTCAGGATGGCGCGGCGAACATCGCCATCGGTCACGACGCCCAGCAAGTGCCGAGCATCATCCACGACCAGACAAACCCGCAGTGCCTCTTCATTGATCACGGCCAGGGCATCACGCACCGAGTGTTCCGGCGACAACAGCACTTTTTCCCAACTTTTACTCATCCAATCCATCCTTTACTGCTTGATAGG
>JBOFCH010000183.1:0-2186 GCA_051645985.1 Plesiomonas sp.
CTTCATCGCGAACCTGTTTGTCACCGATATAACGCACAAATGCTGGCTGATTCAGTAATTGCAAAATAAAAGCTGTGTCGGCATCGGTAAAATGACAAATCCGCAACCGTGCGGTTTCACACACTACATGCATAATGAAGATCCCTATGTTATCCAGAAAAGCCGCACTATAGGCGGCCAAAGCCACTGACTCCAGCATCATTTTTGCCATGGCTGCCGCCACGAGCACCGCCTATGCATAACCGCTCCCATTAAAAGAAACGATTCACACATATCAATAATAATGAGCACAACATGCTTTGTAACAGATTAACGGTCTGTTTTTATATTAGAAACAAAGATGGCGTACAGTGTAACGTTTTTATCTAACCATTAATGTTAGAGTTTTCAAGTTGTAGTGCGTAGGGCTTTCCTCGCACTTGTGATGCAGCCGCCTTAATCGTGGGTTCGTACCAGCAAACTCGTCATGCCGAACCTATACTTGCAGTGTTTTTACCGACACTACCGCGCGTTGCTATGACCAGCATAACAATTTCCGCCATGACTCATTTGTCATGGCGGTGATGAGTTTCATACTGGAAATGAACAGGAGCTTACATGGAAAACAAAAACAGCACCCCTTCCGGCAAATGTCCGGTTATGCATGGTGCTCTGACATCATCCGGCTCAGCGAATACCAATGCCGACTGGTGGCCAAAAAGCCTGAATCTGGACATTTTGCACCAGCATGACACCAAAACTGATCCGATGGGTGCCACATTTAACTACCGGGAAGCTCTGAAAACACTGGATGTGGAAGCGCTAAAAAATGATCTCAAAGCATTTATGACTAACAGCCAGCCGTGGTGGCCTGCTGACTGGGGTCACTATGGCGGTTTGATGATCCGAATGGCGTGGCACTCAGCGGGCACCTACCGTACTGCCGATGGGCGCGGTGGTGCAGGACACGGTAACCAGCGTTTTGCCCCCATCAACTCTTGGCCTGACAACGCGAATCTGGATAAAGCTCGTCGACTACTGTGGCCTATTAAGAAAAAGTACGGTAACAAAGTCAGTTGGGCCGATCTGATTGAGCTAGCCGGTACAATAGCTTATGAATCCATGGGGTTGAAAACCTTCGGTTTTGCTTTTGGCCGCGAGGATATCTGGCACCCAGAAAAAGATGTTTACTGGGGTTCCGAAAAAGAGTGGCTAGCCCCTAGCTCCGCCAAAAACAGCCGCTATTCCGGCGAGCGCGATCTGGAAAACCCACTGGCAGCAGTTATGATGGGCCTGATTTATGTCAACCCAGAAGGGGTAGATGGAACGCCAGATCCACTGAAAACGGCCCACGACGTGCGTGTCACTTTTGCTCGGATGGCGATGAATGACGAAGAAACCGTAGCCCTCATCGCCGGCGGTCATACCGTTGGGAAATGCCACGGTAATGGCTCAGCCAAAGAATTAGGTGCAGCACCGGAAGCGGCAGAGCTTGAAGACCAAGGTTTGGGCTGGCTCAACAAAACCAGCCGTGGTATCGGGCGTAATGCAGTAACCAGCGGAATAGAGGGCGCATGGACAACCCATCCTACCCAATGGGATAACGGCTACTTTGAATTGCTGCTCAATTATGAATGGCAACTGTCAAAAAGCCCAGCGGGGGCATGGCAGTGGGAGCCAATCAACATCAAAGAGGAAGACAAGCCGGTTGATGTGGAAGACCCGAGTATCCGTTACAACCCAATCATGACCGATGCGGATATGGCCATGAAGATGGATCCGGAATACCGCAAAATCGTCGAACGTTTCTACCACGACCCCGCCTACTTCTCCGACGCGTTTGCCAGAGCTTGGTACAAACTCACTCACCGAGATATGGGGCCAAAAGCGCGCTATTTTGGCCCGGATGTACCGGCAGAAGCGCTGCTGTGGCAAGATCCGGTTCCGGAGGGCCGAACTGATTACGATATTACCCAAGTGAAGGCCCGAATTTTAGCCAGCGGTCTTTCTATCCGTGATCGCGTATCTACAGCGTGGGACAGCGCCCGAACCTTCCGCAACTCAGATAAACGCGGTGGTGCAAATGGTGCTCGCATTCGTCTGGCCCCGCAAAAAGACTGGCAAGGTAATGAGCCTGAGCGCCTAGCCCGCGTGCTCGCGGTACTGGAACCCATCGCCGCGGAAACCGGAGCTAGCATTGCCGACGT
>JBOFCH010000184.1:0-5219 GCA_051645985.1 Plesiomonas sp.
TCGTGACGTGGTGGTAGGTCAGATTGAGCTGGCTACTCTGGAGCAAGTGGATGGCATGCTGGATGCGTTGAATGCCGATCTGCAAGCGCGTTGTGATAACGATGGTCTGGCACTGGCTGCCTTGATGCTGACCGATATCACCACGGCCACGACTCGTCTGCTGTATAAAGGCGAGTGGTCAGCCAAGCTGGATACCCATGCCGATAACGGTGTACTGATGATGCAAAACACCCTGAGCCGTAAAAAGCAGGGTTGGCCGTGGCTGCAACAGGTTCTGGCCTGATTATTATTGTCTGGCACGTCAGTGCCGATGTTCTTGTAAAGGCAGCCGATGGCTGCCTTTTTCTTGCATGGTATTTTTAATCTCGAAACCGAAATCTCAAAACCGAAGCCTCAAAACTACGGCGTCTTGTGATATCTCATTCTTCTTTTAGTACTTAAAAGTTATTAAAAATAATATTTTAATCGAAAATGATATAAGTCAGATCTTTTCAAGAAGGCCGATAACACTGGGGCGGCAAAACGGTGCTTAGGGTGGGACATATTTGCTTGCACAACGAGGCAATTGGCGGCATTTGTTGACAGATAAACATCGATAATCCGTCTATGTTAGTCAGTAACAAACGGCGTTACCGTTAAGTTATTTGAACATGGAGATTGGTTATGAAAGTCGATATTTCAATTCCTGATGCCAGCCGCGAAAAAATTGCTGACAGTTTATCCCATCTGCTGGCCGATACTTTCAGCCTGTATCTGACCACCCACTATTTCCACTGGAACGTGAAAGGCATGCGTTTCCGTCCGATGCACCAGATGCTGGAAGAGCAATATAACGAAATCTGGAATGCACTGGATGAAATTGCCGAACGTATCCGTGAACTGGGCTTTGAAGCTCCAGGCTCTCTGAGTGTGTACAGCAAAATGAGCACCTTGCCAGAGCCTCGTAGCGGCATGAACAACGCCGAAATGCTGGAGTTCCTAGTTAAAGGTCACGGTCAAGTGATCGAGCGTATTCGCGGGATCTACCCTCTGACCGGTGAAGTGAACGATGGTGCGACCGGCTCTTTGCTGGATGACCGCTGCTCTGCCCATGAAAAAATGGCGTGGATGCTGCGTAGCATGCTGGAAGAATAACCTGATATTTGCCATCAGCACCGTACAGGCTACTAGCCTGTACGGTGCTGATGGCACTAATGCTGTTTGTCGATAGCCCACAACGCCTATCTGCTTATACCCGTCTTTCATCGCGTTACAGAGTTATACATCGTCATACATCTTTACCTGCCTATTGCTCACCTTTTTCTTCCTGATTCCGCCATAATCGATACAGCTGGAGTGTTTATCCGGTCGGGGATTTTTAGGGTGGCAGAGCCGGTTGAGGCCGGATAAGGACGAAAATAATGCGGCTGTTTTCTGATTTCTGGCGTTATCTTGGCCAGTACCAACATGTATTTGTGCGGATCTTGCACCTGACGTTGGCGGCGTTGGTGATTTTGCAGATCCTCAACAGCAACGGCATGCACTTCACTGCGGAGCAGAGGATTGGCCCGGGCCTGCTGACCACCTTGTGGGTCTGGATGCATATTGTGCTGGGGTGTACAGCGTTATTGCTCGGTGTCTTACTGACCTTGCATTGTCTATTTTCTCGCGGTTTGCGCTATTTTTTCCCCTACCTGTGGGGCGATATGACCCAGCTGAAAGCCGATTTTAGTTCATTGTGGCAGCGCCGGTTACCGGAAAGCGCGCCCGGAGGGCTAGCGCCTTGTATTCAAGGATTGGGATTGGGCGCATTGCTGTTGGTGGCGGGAACGGGGTTTACATGGTTTGTGTTGTGGCGTACCGGCTCGGTGTGGGCGCCGGATCTGAAATCGCTGCACAAGGCGCTGACCGGTTTGATTGAGGCTTATATCATCGGACATGGCGGCATGGCGTTGCTGCACTTTTTCTTTTGGCAACGAGGCCAGCACCGCGCAGATTCGTCAGTCGTATGACTCTAGCTCTTTTTGGATTTCTTGCTGGATCCAAGAGAGAACCTTACCGTGATACGCGGCCGGCGATGCGTAGGCTGCGTAGTCGCGCCACTGCATACTGAATTTGTGTTTCAGCACCCGCAATTGATCCTGCCTTAGCTGCGTTTTAATCAGCGGGATGGGCAAAATTGCCCATCCTAGCTTATCCATCACCGCATCGCGCATCATCTCAAAGCAAGATAACCCGATATGATCGCCGCTGACCGGCAGCAAGGTTTTCACTGATTCATGATCGGCATATGAAAGCGTGATTTGGGTGTGCGATTCTAAATCACTGTGTTGTACCCGCTTGAGCAAGGCCATGGGATGGTGTTTTTCCACGACCATCATGGTACGCAGTGGATGCAACACTTCAATTTTCAACGAAGTACTTTCTTGCTCTTCGGTCAGCAGGCCAAAGGCCGCATCCACAATGCCATCTTCGACCAATTGCGGTAGCTCCGGCGGAGAGGCCAGTACCAGTGACACGCTGGTGCCAGAGAAGGTGTGTTTCAAATCCCCCAGCAAACGACGCCAGAACACTTCCGATAAGGCATCATCCCGGGCGATCCGTAACATGGCTTCGGCGCCGGAGGCGTAGTGCTGGCATTTTTGTTCGATGATGTAGGCAATTTGCAGCATGCGCTCACTGTCATCCAAGATCTGCTCACCGATGACAGTCAGTTCCGTGAGATTGGATCCACGTTCAAAAAGACTGACGCCTAAGCTGTCTTCCAATGCGCTGATGGCGGTGCTTACGGTGCTGCGGCTTTTGTTCAAACGGCGGGCGGCTTCGGTAATCGAGCCGCTGTTGGCTGCCTCTACAAACATTTCTAACTGCGAGAGTTTCATATAGGTCTCCGGATCCTTCCCGCTGATAGTAGAGAATGTAAATAAGGTGTCAAATACCTGCGTCGGAAAAACCGACGCTGAGCGATTGGAATTCGCGTTGGCGCACCGGTAGAGTGGCTCTTGTGCCGGAACATCTCAGTGACGAGAGCAAGGCGCTAAGGATATCAAAGGGTATTATCATGTTATTTGCGTGGATGTTTTTACTGCTGGCCATTGTGACCGAAGTGGCGGGAACATCGTCTATCAACAATATTATCGAAAGTGGCTCATTTACGAGTTATATCCCAATGTGGCTAGGCATCTCGGTGTCATATTTTTTCCTGTCCAAAGCCATTAAGCGCATCCCGATAGGCATTGCCTACGCGCTGTGGGAAGGTTTCGGTGTCACTTTGATTACACTGATCTCTGTCTTTTATTTTGGCTATGACCTGTCGATACAAGAAATGGTAGGTCTGGGGCTGGCTGTCATGGGGATCGTGATGGTGAATGCCGGTGAAAGTCATCCGGAGCAGACAGAGGAGCACGCATAATGTTACATGTTGGATTTGTACTGGCCGCTGCGCTGCTGGATGTGGCGGCTAACATGGCGCTGAATAAATCAGGTGGTTTCAAGCGTAAGCGCTGGGGCATGCTGTCTCTGGTGTTGGTGATGAGTGCTTTCACCTTGTTGACCGAAGCGGTGCGTGGCATGGACTTGGCAGTTGCCTATGCTTCTTGGGGCGCTATCGGGATCGTGGGCACCGCACTAGGCAGTTGGCTGATTTTTAAAGAGAAACTAAAGCCAGTGGGCTGGGCGGGGATTGCCGTGATTGCCACCGCAGTAGTGGTGATGCATACCGCTTGATAGGCAACGATTTAGCATAAAAACGTCGCATAAAATGCAGCATAAAAAAGGTAACCGACCGGTTACCTTTTTTGTTGGCGTCTTGATGGCGCAGTAGCGTGGCATACGCGAGTCAGCGTAAAAAGGCCGGCTGCGCTTTCTCATAGCGTTGGATCGCATCGGCATGCTGCAAGGTCAGGCCAATACTGTCAAGCCCGTTCAGCAGACAATGGCGATGAAACGGATCGATCGGGAAGTGGAAACTCAGTTCATCGGCCGCGCCGCTGAGCCGCACCGTCTGCGAGGTCAGATCCACACACAATTGCAAACGAGTGACCTTACGTTGCAAGGCAAATAATTGCTCGATAGCCTCCTCTGGCAACCGGACCGGCAACAATTGATTGTTGATGGCGTTGCCATAGAAAATATCGGCAAAGCTCGGGGCGATGATTACTTGAAAACCGTAATCGGCCAGCGCCCACGGTGCGTGCTCACGGGAAGATCCACAACCGAAATTCTCGCGTGTCAGCAAGAGGGTGGCATCGGTAAACTCCGGTCGGTTCAAGACAAATTCTGGATTGGGCTGTTCGCCCGCATCATCCAGAAAACGCCAGTCATGGAACAGGTGGCGACCAAAACCGGTACGGGTCACCTTCTGCAAAAATTGCTTAGGGATGATGGCATCGGTGTCGATATTGGCGGTATCCAGCGGAGCCACATAACCGCAATGTTGGGTAAATCCTGTCATTGAGACTCTCCGCTTAGTGTGATTCGCTCAGGGTACGAATATCGGCAAAATGGCCGGTAACGGCAGCAGCAGCGGCCATCGCGGGGCTAACCAAATGAGTACGTCCCCCCCGGCCCTGACGGCCCTCAAAGTTGCGGTTACTGGTGGATGCACAGCGCTCGCCAGCCGCCAGTCGGTCATTGTTCATGGCCAGACACATTGAGCAGCCCGGTAAACGCCATTCAAAACCGGCATCGATAAAGATTTGATCCAAGCCTTCGGCTTCGGCCTGCGCTTTGACGATCCCAGAGCCGGGCACCACCAACGCCTGCACACCGTCGGCTACTTTTCGCCCTTTGGCGATGGCCGCGGCAGCGCGCAAATCCTCAATGCGTGAGTTGGTGCACGAGCCGATAAATACCTTGTCGATCCGTACATCGGACAGCTTTTCACCCGCTTGTAACCCCATGTAACGCAACGCTTTCTCGGCGGAGCTGCGTTCATTCGCATCGTGGAAGCTCTCTGGCGCGGGTACCGGTTGGTCAATGGCAATCACTTGTCCCGGATTGGTTCCCCAAGTGACTTGCGGCGCAATATCGGCCGCTTGCAAGGTGATCACCGCGTCAAAGGTGGCATCGGCATCGGAGTGCAGGGTCTGCCAGTAGGTCACGGCTTGCTGCCAATCGGTGCCTTGCGGGGCAAACGGACGCCCCTGTAAATAGGCCAGTGTGGTTGCATCCGGCGCAATCAGGCCCGCTTTGGCACCCAGCTCAATGGCCATGTTGCACACCGTCATGCGCCCTTCCAT
>JBOFCH010000185.1:0-3912 GCA_051645985.1 Plesiomonas sp.
AATACCGGGCACGTTCAGACCGGATACCAGCGTGATGGTGCCGCTGATGTGGGCCGGATCTAGCTCGCGCATCAGCTGTTGTACGCACAGAACGCCGTTTAGCTCATCGCCGTGTACGCCGGCCGTGATCAGTAGGCGCTTCCCCGGACGCGCACCTTGCAGCACGCTGACCGGCACATACCAGCCTTGTCCGCTGGCCATATCCTGTGGGCGAAAATAGAACAGGTGGCGGCCACCGGGGAGATCGGCGCTGTTCAGGTGGCTGACGACGGGCTTGCCGTCGATGCGATCGTCGGTAAAGCAAGTGGGTGTGGTTGCGGACATAAATCAATCCCCATAATCAAAAACAGAGCGGGGATGCCATTGTGGCATCCCCAGAAGAGCAGAATAACGTGCTGGGAGGTGACGGAGTCTTAGTGATAACTCTTAGCTATAACCCAGTAGCTGTGCTGTCACCACTACGATACTGGCCAACACAAACAGCAGCAGCATAAAGCGCCAGCAGAAGCGCGCCCAGTCACCCCAATCCACACGGCACACCCCAAGCGTCCCCATCAAGGATGCGGAGGTCGGCACAATCACGTTGGTAAAGCCGTCACCGAGCTGGAAGGCCAGTACCGATACCTGACGGCTGACGCCAACCAGATCGCCCAGTGGTGCCATCAGTGGCATGGTCAGCGCTGCCTGACCGGAGCCTGACGTGACGAAGAAGTTGAAGATCGACTGGAAGGTAAACATAAACCACGCCGCCAGCGAGTCATGCACACCACCAATCAGGCCGGAGGCACTGTGCAGAATGCTGTTTAGTACGCTTGGCTCACCGGTGCCGCCACTTCCGACCAGCAGCAGGACGCCCTTAGCAAAACCGACCAGCAGCGCTGGCGCGATCATCACCGCGGCGCCATCACGAAATGCCGCAGCAATGTCATTCAGCGTCATGTTGTTGAGGCGAAAGGCAACCCCAATCAGACCGGCTACCAGACCCATAGTAAAGAACTGGGTCGCGATTTCTGGAATGTACCAAGCATGCACCACCACACCCCAGATAACCCAGACCGTTACTGCAATCACTGTCGCCAGTACCAGCATGTCCCCTAAGCCGAAGCGGCTATTTTGTAGGTCGGCATTCTGGCTGCGAAAATGGCTGTCGGTACGGCGGCTGTAAGACAGCTCCGGATTTTTACGAATACGCACCGCGTACTGCATGGTGAAGGCAATCCCCACCAACGTAAACAGGCACCATAAAGCAATACGCACACTGGCGCCGGACAGTACCGGGATCCCGGCAATTCCCTGCGCGATAGCCACGCTAAACGGGTTCATCCACGAAGTTGCAAAGCCGACTTGGGTTGCCACATAGGTGACCATCACCGTGGTGATGCTGTCATAACCCAAGCGTACCATCAATGGCGCAATGATAATGGCAAAGGCAATCGCCTCTTCGCCCATACCGAATACGGCGCCGCCCAGTGAGAACAGGGTGAACATCACTGGGATAAACAGCAGCTCGTTGCCTTTGGTTTTGTCAATCAGGCGTAAAATACCGTTATCGATGGTGCCGGTACGCATCACAATCCCGAAGGCACCGCCAATCACCAGCATGAACATGATCACGCCAATCGCCGATCCCCACTTGTCGCCAGACACCAGCCCTTCAAACGGGAAGTTCAGCAGGCCAACATTATCGCCAGTGGCAAACAAGGCAATGCGTTTGTACTCCGGATTGCCCGTTGCATCGGTAACGTAAGAGAACGAGTCTGGGTTAACCACTTGTCGGGTCTTTTCCACGCCGTCCAGCACGTAATGCACGGTTTGATCCTGAAAGGCACCCACGGGAATAAAGTAGGTAAGGGCGGCAGCCAACAGGCCGACCATGAAAATAATCACCAGAGTATCTGGCATTTGCCAGCGGTTCGGTGCGGCTTTGAGCTGGGTGGTGGACGATGACGTGCTCATGAATTCAACTTACCCTGTTGCTATTGTTATATCTATGAATGGAAATGTGCTCTTTTTGCATACGTTTGCGTTTTGCATACTACGGCAACTTTATTTCAGCCGTAAAGCACAAAATATCGACGTGACAGGATAAAATTCACACCTGTAAAAACAAAGCATAATCTTTAACCAAAGTGCTGCAAAAATGTATGAATTTATGATGATAGCATTTGGCTGCCTATGCGTGCACGCCTTGCGTATGTCACGCCAGAGCCGTGCATTTTTGCATTTTTCTCACCCTTGAATTGTATGTAGAAAGCGAGCGAAAAAGAGATCTTGGCAACGCTTCCACCACCGCCCTGTGTATTCCCCCCGTGTTTTGCTTACCATTGCCGCGCCGGATGCCGGCAACCTTTATCGCTTGTGGATCAGATAGGTGCAGTGGTGAAACATTATTTTAAAAAAACACTAATACTCAGCATGTTCGTGCTGGCCGGTTGCAGCTCGCTCACCGATCAGCGTGAGTCGGCCAGTATCATGATTAAAAATGGTACGGTTTTAACCATGGATCAGAACAACACCGTGATTAATAACGGTGTTGTTCTGATCCGGGATAACAAAATTGTGTCGGTCGGCGATGCAACACTACTTAACCGTTATCGGGCGGATAAAGTGATTGATGCCGAAGAGGGCATCATCATGCCGGGGATGATCAACACCCATAATCACATTCCGATGGTGGCCTTTCGTGGTTTGGGCGAAGAGGGGATCAAGAATCGTTTGTTTGCTTATTTCTTCCCACTGGAAGGGGAGAAGCTTAGCCGTGATCTGATCTACAAAGCCACGGTACATGGCAGCATTGATATGGCGCTGTCTGGTGTGACGACCTATGCCGACATGTACTATCACATCGATGAGATGGCCAAAGCCAGCAAAGCGGTAGGGATCCGCGCGGTGCTCGGCGAAACGGTGATCAAGTTCCCGGTGGTGGATGCCAAAGAGCCATATGGTGGCATCGACTATGCGGTCAAGGTGATTGAAGAATATCAGAATGATGAGCTGATCACCCCGGCATTTGCCCCGCACGCACCGTACACGGTGTCGAAAGAGAAAATGCAGCAGATCACCGCGTTGGCGCAAAAGTATCAGGTGCCGGTACTGATCCATGTTGGCGAATTTGATGACGAAGACAAACGCCTGAAACTGACCGATAAGTCGGTGGTTGAGTACATGGATGAGATTGGCGTGCTCAATGAGCGCGTACTGCTGGCGCATGCCATTCATCTGACGGATGCCGATCTGGACTTGATCAACGCGCGCGGCGCGGCGGTGGCCTACAACCCGATGGCCAATGCCAAAGGCGCGACCGGCATTGCCCGCGCTTACGAGATGCTGAATAAAGGGGTAAAAGTCGGTTTAGGCACCGATGGCCCGATGAGCTCCAATCAGGTCGACTTGTTTCGCACCTTGAGCTACGCCGCCAATATGCAGCGGGTGAAGTATCAGGATCGCACCATCATGACCCCGGATGTGGTGGTTCGGATGGCGACCATCGGTGGTGCGCAGGCTCTGAATATGGCGGATAAAGTCGGTTCGCTGGAGGCAGGTAAATTGGCGGATGTGATAGTGGTGGAAACCCGCTCACCCAACATGATGCCGAATTATGATGCGTTTGCCACGCTGGTGTTCCAAGCCAATCCATCGAATGTGGATACCACCATTATCAATGGCCGCATTGTGGTGGAAGACAAACAGCTGAAAACCTATGACATCGAGCAAAATCGTCAGCAGATGAAAGCGATTGAAGCGGATATTGCCGAGTTTGCCCGTGGTTTGGCGCAAAAAGCCAAAAACATGAATTAAGTATGTGTTTTTTGCTGCTGGTTGCCGCTGACTGTTATTGCTGACAATCGCGACTAATGGCTCACGACAGATGGCGTGGTCACACGCCATCTTACTCAGATACGCATGATATTT
>JBOFCH010000186.1:0-5631 GCA_051645985.1 Plesiomonas sp.
GGTCGGCGGTGATCAGCAACTGACCATCGACTTTACGTACTGCCGCCACCACTTGCTCGATGCAGTGATCCAGTGCCTCCACGGCCTTCACGGCGGCATCAAAGATGCCGGTGTGACCGACCATGTCACCGTTCGGGTAGTTACAGATGATGGTGTCGTATTTACCGCTTTCGATAGCGCCAACCAGTTTCTCGGTCAGCTCGGCAGAACTCATCTCGGGTTGCAGATCATAGGTCGCCACTTGTGGCGATTGGATCAGGATGCGGTCTTCACCTGGGAACGGCTCTTCGACCCCACCGTTGTAGAAGAAGGTCACGTGCGCGTATTTTTCGGTTTCGGAAATTCGCAACTGGGTTTTGTGGTGTTTGGCTAACCACTCGCCCAGGGTATTGACCAAATTTTCTGGCGGATAGGCACAGGCGGTTTTGATGTCGGCGGCATACTCGGTCAGCATCACGAAATCACCAAATTGCACCACTTTTTCCCGGTTAAAACCGTTGAAATCTGGGTTGATGAAGGTGCGAGTCAGCTGACGGGCACGGTCGGCACGGAAGTTCATGAAAATCAGTGCATCGCCATCTTGCATTGACGCATCAGCGTCACCTTCGGCGCGGATCACGGTTGGTTTGACGAACTCGTCGTTTTCATCACGGGCGTAAGCCGCCAGCAGACCGGCAACGGCGTTGTCGGCGCGGAATTCGGCTTTGGACTGGGTCATCAGATCATAGGCCAGCTGCACGCGATCCCAACGGTTGTCACGATCCATGGCGTAGTAGCGGCCAACCAGTGTGGCGACGCGGCCTTTACCCAGTTCGGCAAAGTGGTGAGTGAAACGAGCCAGTGAGTCTTCGGCGCTGCGCGGTGGCGTGTCACGGCCATCAAGGAAGGCGTGCAGGTAAATCTTGTCGGCACCGCGTTGGGCGGCCAGATCGATCATCGCCAGAATGTGATCTTCATGGCTGTGTACACCGCCCGGTGACAGCAGACCCATGATATGCACGGCTTTACCCGCGGCCACGGCGTTGTCCACTGCCGCGGTCAGTACGGCGTTGTGGAAGAAGTCACCGTCTTTAATTTCTTTGTCCAGACGGGTCAGATCCTGATACACGATGCGGCCAGCACCCAAGTTGACGTGGCCGACTTCGGAGTTACCCATCTGGCCATCAGGCAGACCGACATCCAGACCGGAGCCGGAAATCAGGCTATGCGGACACTCGGCCCACAGCTTGTCCATGACCGGGGTGTTAGCATTTAAAATAGCATTGTCCTGCTTATCTTCACGGTAGCCATAGCCATCAAGGATGACCAGAACCATCGGTTTCTTCGCGGTAGTCATGCGAGACCTCTCGTCGATAATAAAAGAATAGCTGTGTACTGATATTGCAGTGTTGAGTAATTTTACTACATTACTGACTCGTGTCAGCTAATGATTGCGCCAGAATGTGCTACCGATAGCACTCGGGTTGTCGGCTTACCTGCAATAATCTCTGATCATAGAGTAACCCATCGCTTGCGTTACTCCACATATTACTGTGATAGGCGGGGCTTAAAGCTGTAATTGGTGTGGCACGCAGGTATACTCAATCACCTTTCTTTCACCGATTTTTTGATGGCGAAATTCTATGCAGCAACAAGTGATGCTTTTTATTCAAAGTCACACCATTCTGAGCATGGCGTGGATTGCCCTGTTTGTAGCCGTGATTGTCATGACCTTCAAGAGCCGTTTTTCGGCGGTGAAGAGCATCGATAACGCAGAGGTAACCCGACTGATTAATCAGGCGAGTGGTGTGTTGATTGATATCCGTTCGCCGGATGAGTTCCGTAAAGGCCATATCGTTGACAGCTTGAATGTCTTGCCGTCAGCCATAAAAGCCAACAATCTAGGCGAGTTGGAAAAGCACAAGACCCAGCCCGTAGTGGTGGTCTGTGCAACCGGTATGACCGCCCGTGGCGTGGCCGAAGATCTGAGCAAGCAAGGCTTTGCCCAAGTGCACGTGCTGCGTGAAGGGATTGCCGGCTGGAGCGGTGCGCATCTGCCATTGGTGCAGGGCAAATAATTCGGTCTGGTCGCTCGTTCGCCGCCTCTGCGAGTGTGAAGTGCTGGCATGAGGTTCTGGCGTAGAACTCAGGCGAGCGACCGGCTTGGGATAACAGTAGATCCGGTGGAGGTCTGTGATGGCCCAGATTGAAATTTATACCAAAGCAACCTGTCCTTTTTGTATCCGCGCCAAAGCGCTGCTGACCCGTAAGGGCGCGGCTTTTGACGAGATAGCCATCGACAACGATGCACAAGCCCGGGCAGTGATGATTGAGCGCAGTGGCCGCACCACGGTCCCGCAAATTTTTATCGATGGTCAGCATGTGGGCGGGTGTGATGATCTGCACGCGCTGGACGCCGCCGGTAAGCTAGACCCGTTGCTGGCAGGTTAACACTGATTTTATGTCTCGTTGGCCCAACCGCGTGACGTGGTGGGCCGCGGAAGCATTCGTATGGCAACCATGAGGGTTGCCTTTTCAGGAAGAATATTCCGTTTTCAAGGAACCAGAAACCAAAAGGTAAGAGTCATGTCTGAACAAAATCCAAGCGAAACCCTGTTCCAAATCCAGCGTATTTACACCAAAGATGTTTCTTTCGAAGCACCAAACTCACCGGCTGTTTTCCAAAAAGAGTGGCAGCCAGAAGTGAAACTGGATCTGGACACCGCGTCGACGGATCTGGGTGACAACGCGTTCGAAGTGGTACTGCGTCTGACCGTGACCGCTAATGTGGGCGAGCAGGTAGCCTTCCTGTGTGAAGTACAGCAGGCCGGTATTTTCTCCGTGGCTGGTCTTGATGGTGCGCAGATGGCACACTGTCTGGGCGCGTACTGCCCGAACATTCTGTTCCCGTATGCTCGTGAGTGTGTAACCAGTCTGGTTGCCCGCGGTACATTCCCGCAGCTGAATCTGGCTCCGGTTAACTTTGATGCGCTGTTCATGAACTACCTGCAAGAGCAGACGCAACAAGGCCAGAGCGAAGCGGCTGAATAATTTAGACCAAGAGTAAAGACAATGAAACCAGATGTAGCCATGACAGTGATCGGTGCCGGCTCTTACGGGACGGCTTTAGCCCTGACGCTCGCGCGTAATCAGCACCCGGTGGTGTTGTGGGGTCATGATCCGCAGCATATGGCGCGTCTGGCGGCGGAGCGGGAGAATGCGGCCTTTTTGCCGGGGATCCCGTTTCCGCCGGATTTGCACATTGAAGCAGATCTGGCCAAAGCCGTGACCGCCAGCCGCGATATTTTGGTGGTGGTGCCGAGTCATGTTTTTGGCGAGGTGTTGCAGCAGCTGCGCCCGCATTTGCGCCCTGACAGCCGCCTAGTATGGGCGACCAAAGGTTTGGAAGCAGAAACCGGTCGTTTACTGCAAGACGTGGCGCGCGAAGTGCTGGGCGAGGCGATCCCTCTGGCGGTACTGTCCGGCCCGACTTTTGCCAAAGAGATGGCGGTGGGGATGCCAACCGCCATTTCGGTCTCGGCCTCCGATCCGCAATTTTCTGCTGATTTGCAGCAATTGTTTCACTGCGGCAAGAGTTTTCGCGTCTACAACAGCCCCGATTTTATCGGCGTCCAACTGGGCGGCGCGGTGAAAAACGTGATAGCCATTGGTGCCGGGATGTCGGATGGCATGGGGTTTGGGGCCAATGCGCGTACTGCGTTGATTACTCGCGGTCTGGCGGAAATGACTCGTCTGGGCGTTGCGCTGGGCGCCGAAGCCGCCACCTTTATGGGGATGGCCGGTTTGGGCGATCTGGTGCTGACCTGTACCGATAACCAATCCCGTAACCGCCGGTTCGGCATGATGCTCGGTCAAGGGCATGATGTGACGCAGGCACAGGCCAGTATTGGGCAGGTGGTGGAAGGCTATCGCAACACCAAAGAAGTGTATGTGCTGGCTCAGCGTCTGGGGGTGGAGATGCCGATCACCGAGCAGATTTATCAGGTGCTGTATTGCGGTAAAGATGCCCGTGAAGCGGCTGTGGCGCTGCTGGCGCGCGCCAGTAAGAGCGAATAAAGGGTAATGACATCATCTATTGGAGTCGGTTTGCATGTCTGAACCGGAACTGGAGCTGGTGTGGCAAGAAATCCAACAAGAGGCGCGCCGTCTGGTCGATGGCGAGCCGATGCTGGCCAGTTTTTTCCATGCCACCATTTTAAAGCACCGTCATCTTGGCAGTGCGCTCAGTTATATTCTGGCCAACAAGTTGGCTACTGCTACCGTACCGGCGATTTCGGTGCGCGAAATTGTCGAAGAAGCTCATGAAAGCGATCCGCAGCTGATTGTCAGCGCGGCGCTGGATATTAAGGCGGTGCGCGATCGCGATCCGGCGGTCGATAGCTGTACCACGCCGTTGCTGTACCTCAAAGGGGTGCATGCGCTGCAAGGCTATCGAGTGGCCAATTGGCTGTGGCGTCAGGGGCGTACCTCACTGGCGGTCTATCTGCAAAATCAGATTTCGGTGGCCTTTGCCGTGGATATTCATCCGGCGGCACGTATCGGTCATGGGATCATGCTCGACCACGCGACCGGCATTGTGATCGGGGAAACGGCGGTGGTGGAAAATGATGTGTCGATTTTGCAAAACGTCACCCTCGGCGGTACCGGCAAAGAGTCCGGCGATCGTCATCCGAAGATCCGCGAAGGGGTGATGATTGGCGCGGGCGCGAAAGTGCTGGGCAATATCGAGGTGGGCTGTGGTGCCAAGATTGGTGCCGGCTCGGTGGTGTTGCAACCAGTGCCGCCACATACCACGGTGGCCGGGGTTCCGGCGCGGGTGGTGGGTCGTCCTTGCTGTGACAAACCATCCTTCGAGATGGATCAGGACTTCAGTGGTTTGATCCAGCAATTTACCCACGGCGATGGGATCTGAGCTGAAGAGCTTACTAAAAACGCCGCGCTGAATTATCTTCAGTGATGCATCATCTTGATAACGCCCTGTGGCCAACCGGCCACAGGGCGTTATTGTTTGCGCCAGCTTATCGCTTCGCGCCCGGATAACCGAGCTGCCGCCAAGACTCGAACACCACCACCGCAACGGTGTTGGACAGATTCATGCTGCGACTTTCTGGACACATCGGTAAGCGGATCTTCTGCTCAGGCGGCATCGCATCGAGAATTTCCGGCGGTAGACCGCGCGTCTCGGGGCCAAACAACAGATAATCCCCCGCTTGGTACTGGATGTCGCTGTGCGCGGGCGTGCCTTTGGTGGTCAGGGCAAACAGCCGCGTCGGCTGCTCGTTGGCCAAGAAGGCGGCATAGTCATGATGACGGCGGATTTCCGTAAATTCGTGATAATCCAGACCAGCGCGGCGCAGGCGCTTGTCATCCCAGACAAAACCTAGCGGTTCAATCAGATGCAAACGGTAGCCGGTGTTGGCACACAGGCGAATGATGTTGCCGGTATTGGGTGGAATTTCCGGCTGGTACAGAACAATATTCAGCATGGTAGTGGTATGTCAGCGTGGGCGCGAAGGCCGGCGGATAAACGAATGTAGCAGCAGGATACCCGATTGCGGCGATGGGGTACAATCGCCGATTGTCAGCCCCAGCGGTCACCGCTCCCGTACCGCCTAGCAGTACGGGAGCGCG
>JBOFCH010000187.1:0-2931 GCA_051645985.1 Plesiomonas sp.
CTCCGGTGTGCATTACAACTTCTCTTTACCGGACAGTTTCTGGCAATTGCGTTTTGCTGGTCAGGATGCGGCAACGTATCAGGACAGTGTCTCGGATGGTTATTTCCGCCTGATCCGTAACTATTACCGTTTTGGCTGGGTGATCCCGTATCTGTTTGGGGCTTCGCCTGCGCTGTGCCGCTCTTTTATTGCCGGTCGTGAAGATGTACTGCCGTTTGAGTCCAACGGTAAGGGGTTGATGTACCTACCGTACGCCACTTCGCTACGCATGAGTGATTTAGGATATACCAATAAAGAGCAGAGCAAACTGGGGATCACCTTCAATCACCTGCATACTTATGTGGATGCACTGAAAAAAGCCATCCATCAACCGTCACAGCAATATGCTGCGCTGGGGATCAAGGTGGATGGCCAATATCGTCAACTCAACAGCAATGTGCTGCAAATTGAAAACGAGTTTTATGCGCCGATCCGGCCAAAACGCGTGACCTTACCGGGGGAGTCGCCGTCGGATGCACTGCTGCGTGGCGGTATTCAGTATATTGAAGTGCGTGCGCTGGATAACAACCCGTATTCTCCGATTGGTATTGATGCCGAGCAGGTGCGTTTCTTAGATCTGTTCTTGATCTGGTGTGCGCTGGCCGAGGCACCGGAGATGAGCGAAGGCGAACTGCTGTGTTGCCGTAAAAACTGGAACCGGGTGATCCTCGAAGGCCGTAAACCGGGCCAAACTATTGGGATTGGCTGTGAAACGAGCCGTGAGCCATTGTCGGAAGTGGGCCAGAAATTGTTTGCCGACTTACGCAAAGTTGCTCGCGTACTAGACGATGAACAGAGCAATACCTATCAGGCACTGTGTGATAAGCTTGAACCGGCTTTTGCCGATCCGTCACTGACGTTGTCCGCTCGGGTGCTGGAAGATATGTTGCAGCAAGGGATCAGCGGATTGGGTTTGGGGCTGGCGGGTCGCTACCACCGCCAACTGGCGGCAGAGCCAACCGAAATGGTGAGCGACGCCGAGTTTGTACAAGAGCGTGAACATTCGCAGCGTAAACAAGCCGAGATTGAAGCGGCCGATACGCTGAGTTTCGATGCTTACCTGCAACAGCAGCGTTTTTGATGGATGGATGTTATGGGCGCATAGGCGTTACGGTATTGGTTGCGCCCATAAAAAAGGCCACTCCAAGTTGGGTGGCCGAAAAACATCTCTGCGTGTGTAATTTCAGGGATGTGATGACAACAAAATAGCGCGTCTTACAGTTATTAAGACCGGGGGCCAGATAAAAGGTTTCCCTTGTCAGACGAAATTTTTTTGTTTTTTTCACCGAAAATAAAATCAGTAAGGAAAACAGCCGCATGCCATTACTTGATAGTTTTACCGTCGATCATACTCGTATGACTGCTCCGGCCGTGCGGGTAGCCAAGACCATGCAGACCCCGCATGGCGATACCATTACTGTATTTGATTTGCGTTTTTGTGTGCCGAATCAGGAGATCCTGAGTGAAAAGGGGATCCATACTTTGGAGCACCTGTTTGCCGGATTTATGCGTGATCACTTAAACGGCAACGGTGTCGAGATTATCGATATTTCACCGATGGGCTGTCGCACCGGCTTTTACATGAGCCTGATTGGCGCTCCGGAGGCGCAGCGAGTGGCAAATGCGTGGATGGCGGCGATGCAGGATGTGGTGCAAGTGGCCACACAGGATGATATTCCAGAGCTAAACCGTTTTCAGTGTGGTACTTGTGCCATGCATTCATTGGATGAGGCGCAGCAGATTGCGCGGACGGTGCTTGCTCGTGGCGTTGGGGTGAACCTCAATGCGGAGTTGGCATTGGATCCATCGTTGTTAGGCTAATCCAAGCCACAAGCACGCACGGTTGTAAAAAACCGCCTGATCCTGATAGGGATCATCGGCGGTTTTTTTATGGTTTTTTCTGATGTTTCGATGTTTCATAGCCGATGGGCTATTAGCCATCATTTTCTGAGGCCATCAGCTCACCGTGGTTTTGCGGGTGCACCCGAACCAGTTTCACCATATTGTCGCTCACTTCCAGAATATCGACCTGATGCCCATACATATGGACACTGGTGCCAACGTCTGGGATGTCTTCCAGAAACTCCAGCAACAGGCCGTTGACGGTGCGTGGGCCATTGGTGGGCAGTTGCCAGTTAAAGGCTTTGTTCAGATCGCGGATATTGGCCGTGCCTTCCACGTAAATTGTGCCGTCACTTTGTGGCGTGACCTCTTCGGCCAGCGTCGGTGACATCGAGGTGGTAAATTCCCCGACGATCTCCTCCAGAATATCTTCCAGTGTGATGAGGCCTTGGATATCACCATACTCATCCACCACCAGACCGAAACGCTGCTTGTTACGCTGAAACTTGAGCAGCTGCACGTTCAATGGCGTACCTTCCGGTACGAAATAAATCTCATCGGTGGCACGCAGCAGGGTTTCTTTGTTGAACTCGTTCTTTTCCATCATCAGACGGTAAGCTTCACGCACCCGCAGCATGCCGATGGCGTCATCCAGATTGTCGCGATACAACACCAGACGCGCGTGCTGGGCGTGATTCAGCTGACGAACGATACTCTTCCAGTCATCATTGATATCGATGCCGACCACCTCGCTGCGTGGCACCATGATATCTTCCACCGTGATTTGCTCCAGATCGAAGATAGACAGCAGCATATCCTGATTGCGGCGGGTAATGCGCGAGCCTTCGTGCACGATGGTGCGCAGCTCTTCTTTGCTAACCGCTTGCGAGCTTTTCACATCTGAACGCAGGCCAAACAGGCGCATCAGTCCGGAGGTGATGAGGTTGGTAAACAACACCACCGGCAGCATCAGTTTCATCAACACATTCAGCAGCAAGGTGCTGGGGAAGGCGATTTTTTCCGGATACAGCGCGGCGATGGTTTTCGGCA
>JBOFCH010000188.1:0-1911 GCA_051645985.1 Plesiomonas sp.
GCGCGGTAGGGGCCAATCCGCTGGCTATCATTATTCCGTGCCATCGCGTACTGGGTAAAGATCGCTCACTGACCGGTTACAGTGGAGGCCTGCCGATCAAAACCGCACTGCTTACCCTCGAAGGCATCAGCTGGCGTGATAAAGGTTCGGCCAAAACCATCTGAAACGCTATAACTGAAAACAGCCTCATCCGAGGCTGTTTTTACATGCGTGGTAGCGGCTGTAGATGTTACATGGCTAACATGCCACAGTTAATCGACACACTTTTTCAGCAACCCCAACACTTCATAATGCGCCGTGTGCGGAAACATATCGAACAGCTGCATCTGTAGCAGCTGGTACTGGCCTTGCGCCGTCAGGCGCGCGACATCAGCCTGCATACTTACCGCATTACAGCTAGAGTACAAAATATACTCCGGCGCCATTCGCGACAGATATTCGCACAGCGCCACCCCGATGCCACGGCGCGGTGGGTTAACCAGCACCAGATCCGGCACCGCATCGCGGCTATGAGCAAAGTCCGCCGAATCCAGTGCCTGAAACTGCACCTGCGTCAGCCCCAACGTGGCCGCCGACTTTTGCGCGCAAGCAATCGCCTCGGCTGAAATTTCAATACCGGTCAGTGCCATTTGCGGTGTTGCACAGTGCAAACCAAAACCGCCAACCCCACAAAACAGATCCCACAGGGAGGTGACTGGCAACGCACGTACCCAATCGCGCGCCGTAGCATACAATTTGGCCGCCACATCCGGGTTAGTCTGGAAAAAACTGCGAGGCCGAATATACAGCGGCACCTGATTAAAACGCTCTTCCAGCGCCTCATCTGGCGTCAGAATAATCTCTTGCTCGCCTTCCATAATCGCCATATGTACCGGCTGGATATTCACCGAGATCACCCGCAGCTGCGGCAACTGTGCTTGCAACCAGCCCAGCTCACGGCGGATCAGCGGCAATTTGCTGTCTGAGCGCAGCACAAAGCGCAGCATAAACTCGCCACTAAGCATACTTTGCGTCAGCAGCAAATATTTCAGCTCGCCGCGGCGCCGCGCCACCTGATACGGAGTTAATCCTGCACGGCCAATAAACTGCTTTAAGACTGGGAATAATGCCTGAAATGCCGCCGGATAGAGCGGACAATCACACAGGTCGACGCCATTGCCTGCCGCATCACAGATCCCCAACACCGGCCGTTCAACCGCCCCACTGACCACCATTTTGGCTTTATTGCGAAAAGCCTGTTCGGGGCCAGATATGGCCGGCAGCCATTGCCCAACGGATAGGTCGGTGAACAGTGTCTGTAAATCCTGCTGTTTTTGCTGCAATTGCTCGGAATAAGGGCGATCAAGCCAATGACAGGAGCGGCATTCACCGGCCTGAAAGTGCGCACACTGCATGCAAACCTCAGCAATCGTTATCAGGTAGACCTGGAAAATAAAAAGAGGGGCAGAATTCTACCCCTCCTTGCCGCTGATCGCCAAGTACGTTGTGACCCCGTCAGGGCTAACCCGACTTATTTTTGAGACAACACCAACTCCAATCGACGACGCTTTTCCGCCCGAGACATCAGCCACCATGACAACAGACCAATCAGACTCACCGCCAGAATAATCAAGGTCGCCAGCGCGTTAATTTTCGGTGATACCCCCATCCGCACGCTGGAGAACACGATCATCGGTAAGGTGGTCGAGCTTGGCCCAGAAACAAAACTGGAAATAACCAAAGTATCTAATGACAAGGTAAACGCTAATAGCCAGCCGGAGACCAACGCTGGCGCAATTTGCGGCACCGTGATCACAAAGAACACTTTCAGCGGAGTGGCCCCCAGATCCATCGCCGCCTCTTCCACCGACCGATCCAGCTCGCGCAAGCGAGCGCTGACGACTACGGCCACATACGAGGTACAAAAGGTCA
>JBOFCH010000189.1:0-5241 GCA_051645985.1 Plesiomonas sp.
AATACCGGCCAGCAGGATCGGGCGGCGGCCCAAGCGGTCAGATAACGGCCCCCAAACTAGCTGCGCGACGGCAAAGCCGGCCAGAAAAATACTGAGTGTGGCACCGATCGCACTGGCGTTGGCACCGAGCGACGTTTGCATGGCGTCAAAGGCCGGCAGATACATGTCAGTGGCCAGAAAGCCCAACATGCTCAGTCCGGCCAGATATGCGGTAAAACCTAGGGAAGATTTCATCATCTGTCCTTTTGTATGTTTGTTATGGTTTGGACCTGATAGTCTGTCGCGGAGTCTACTGAGTGACGTTTCGGCTGTAAAACGCTAATATTTGTCTATTCCGTTCAAAAAATTTGATGGCAAATCCATGTGGTCAGAATATACCCTTCAAGTTGTAGAATCTGTAGCCAGAACAGGGAGTTTCAGCGCGGCAGCGCAGGAATTACATCGTGTTCCTTCGGCCATCAGTTACACGGTCAGGCAGTTAGAAGAGTGGCTTGCTGTCGTACTTTTTGAAAGAAGACATCGCGATGTGGTGCTCACTCCGGCGGGGCAAACGTTTGTCTCGGAAGCACGTGAAACGCTCAAGCGGATGAGTGGGATTCGGCATCGTTGTCAGTTAGTGGCGAATGGCTGGCGAGGGCAGTTATCCATCGCACTGGACAATATTGTACGCGCCGATCGGGTTCGACATTTGGTGGCCGATTTCTATCGTGCATTTCCGGATATGGAGCTTCTGATCAGTATGGAAGTGTTTAACGGCGTGTGGGATGCGCTGGTGGATGGTCGGGCGGATGTCGGGATTGGCGCAACCAGTGCTATTCCCGTCGGGGGGAGCTTTGATTATCGCGACATGGGCAGTATGTCGTGGCGTTTTGTGGTCAGCCCGGATCACCCGTTGGTCAGTGAGCCGCAACCGCTGACGGATGCACTACTCAGCCGTTATCCCTCGATTTGTCTTGAAGACACGTCGCGTCTATTGCCCAAACGGACGACGTGGCTGTTGGATAACCAGCGACGGCTGGTCGTACCCGATTGGTATGCGGCGACAGATTGTTTCTGTGCTGGGCTGGGCGTGGGTGTGATGCCAGAACATATGGCTTTGCCATTGCTGGAGTCGGGGCGTTTGGTTGAGCGAACCGTGGAGAGCTATACCCCAGATAGCCGTTGCTGCGTGGCTTGGCGTAGGCAAGACTCATCGCCAGCCATTCAGTGGTTGCTCGATTATCTGGGGGATACCGATACCCTAAACCGTGAGTGGTTGTCGCGCTCGGTGTGAGAGCAACACGTTTGCAGGTAAGGCACCTGTAAGTCAGTGAGTCATGAGTAAGCAAAAAAAGCAGAAGGCAGACAACAAAAAGAAAGCCCGCCACCGGATCTCGGTAACGGGCTTAGGGTGATAGCCCATTTTTTAACGTGGCTCGTGGCTATCAACCTGATCGGGTTTTATGCTTTAGAGGCTTTATCTTTTCAATATTTTTTAAGACTCTTTCGCGATCCTTTCGAGGCATAAGTTTAAGGAGCAACGGTTGCACCTTGTGCACCATAACGGTGTTGCCATTCGGCTTCCAACGCATCTTCCCAGGAAGGATGCGGCTCCGGCAGGATCTTAAACAGAGGTTTATGCTCGCTAAAACGGGCTTTTTCCATACCTAACGCCGAGATATTGAGCACTGTTGGATCGCCCCACAGCGCGGGATCTTCTTTGCGTGCTTGTGCTTCCGGAGACATCAGGAAGTTGATCACGACCTTGGCTGCATCTGGCGAAGGCGCATTGAACGGAATAGCCAGAAAATGTGCACGGGTAATGGAACCCTGATCTAACGCGTAAGCTTTGCTGGTAGGGGCGATCAAGCCTTTATTAATGGCATATTGCACACTATTTGGGTTCAGGCTAATAGCCATATCAATCTCACCGGATTTTAGCAGCGCTAACATGTCAGCCTGATTAGCCGGAAAAGATTGCCCTTTTTTCCATGCATATTGGTGCAAGTTATCTAAAAACTGCCACAGTGGTGCGGTTTGCAGTTTAAAGTCACTCTCTTTGACATCACGGTATAGTGCATCTGGCGTTGGAGCCAGTTGTAACAACGCCGCTTTCAGAAAATTGCGCCCGTAAATATCGTTCGGCTGTGGGTAGGTGACTTTCCCCGGATGCTGCATGGCATAGGTCAGCATCTCTTTGAAGCTTTTGGGTGGCGTGTCGGTACGGGCAGTATCATAAACAAATGTCAGTTGATTGAGACCCCACGGCGCTTCGTAACCCTCTGTCGGCAGGGTTGCATCAATTTTTACCGGTAGGCTTTGATCGACCGCAGGCCAGTTCGGCAGTTGGTCAACAAACGGGCCATACAGCAAATCTGCTGCGCGTAATGCACTGAAATATTTACCATGTAGCCAGATAATATCAGAGCTGCCGGCCTGTTTTTTGCCAGCAATTTTTTCCGCCATGATGCGGCTGATAATTTCGGTATTGTTGGGCGTTTCGGTATGAAGTAGCGTAATGTTATAACGCTTTTTCACTTCATCTTTGGCCCAGTCAAGATAGTTGCTCAGCTGTGCATTGCCAGCAACGGTATTGAGGTAAACGGTGGCTCCCTGTGCATTTTCCAGTGTCTGCTGCCATGTGCTGCGGGTGTCTTCTGCGTGAGCGGCAGATAAACTCAGCGAGCATGCGAGCAAAGTGCCTGATATCCAGCTTTTTTTCACGGAACTGTCCTCGTATCAGGATAAAAAGGGAATTTGCCGGTAATTTTAATGAGCATTAAGGCTGCGTAGTGTACCAAAAACTCAAAGAAATGCAGTAGGTGCGTGCGACACCCCTGAATTTACGGAAGACAGCAGAAAAAGCATAGTCAGATATCGTGATCGTTGCAGGCAGGTAAGCGATAAAAAGCGCGTTCGATCATGAGAAGACTGGCCACACTAATCGCGCTGCGTGACCAGTAAAAGCAGAGAGTTATTCGGTCGGTTTATCCGTTTCTGTTGCATTATCATCGGCTTTGGTGCCGTGCGCATACATAACAGTATTACGGATATAACGCAGATGATCATTGAGTGCCGGATTATGCGCCGCTTCAGCGGAGTGGCTGTGCAACATAATCAGACCGGAATGGGTTTCCTCACTCAGTTGACGGGCACGAGCGAGCAGGTGTTCGGTAACCTGAGCGCGCACCTCGTCTTTGGCATATAAATCATACAGTAGCCAGATCCTTTTTAGCTCAATGGCACTGAACATCGGATTCAACTGTACAAAACCGGTAACGTCACCCTGACCCGTTTCAGTGTAAAAAATAACGATATCGTTTCTGGCCAGACGTTCGTGAAGAAATCCCTCGATGGTTTCTATCTCGGAGTGAATATGCCGTTCCTGCCGGTACATGACATACAACGGAGCCAGTTTATGAATGTCTGCAAGTTGCGCCTGATAGAGTTTCATGATGACACCTTTAATCAGATTAACGACATGCAATTAGAATAAGACAATCTAGTATGAGTTTTTGTGCTGAACGATGAAAAAGCGTTGGTTAAGGTAAATAAATATATCGTGTTTACATCCTTTGTCAGTATCGCGAGTAGACACGAATCGTTCGTTAGCGGCGAGCCACTCCATGCAAGCAACGTGTTTTCTCACGCATTTCTCATCAGGTGGCTTTTCTATCATGTAGATTTTTCATCATATAGCCAAGCGTGGCTTAGGCTGATTACATTGCTGCTGGCAAACAGGAAAAAGAGAGGCTGACGCTCAATCCAAGGCGTGCGGTTGTGGCTGATTGTCGGTGGGTGATTTGCAACGTCGCGCCATGATGATGGGCGATATTTTGCACAATAGCCATGCCAAGGCCTGCGCCATCCGTGCGGATTATGCCGCGCTGTGGGTCGGTATTGCGACGTGCAGAGTCCGTTGGTTCGTTCTCCGAGGGTGCCGTGTTTGCGCGGTAAAAACGCTCGCAAATACGGCGTAGCGCTTCGTCACTGAGTCCCGGGCCGTTATCCTGAATGGTCACGCTCACCGCGCTATTTTTTTGCTCCAGAATAATGTCTATCGTTCCGTTATGTCCGGTATAGCGAATGGCGTTATCCAAAATATTGGAAAAGAGAATATCCAGTAATACAGGCTGCCCGCAGATAATTGGGGTGGCATGGTGCGGGATACAAACAAAATCGATCTCTTGCTGTTTTTGCAGGGCGAACGGTGCTAATTGAGCAATACAGGTGCGAAGCAGCGGTACTAATGCCACTCTTTCGTGGTGGGCCGTCGTATTTTGATTGTCCAAACGGGCGAGAGTCAGTAATTGTTGGATCGTCCGTTCACTGCGCTGTAGGGCCAATTGCATCTTGTGCATAGCCTGTTCACGCTGAGCTGGCGTGTCAGCCTGCAAGGCATTTTCACAATGCAGAGCCAGTACCGCCAATGGGGTACGCAGCTCGTGTGCCGCTTCATTGGTGAACTGTTTTTCCCGTGCGAGAGTTTCCTCTACGGTGGCCATGAGCCGGTTAATCTCATTGATTAACGGTTGTAATTCATGGGTCGTGTCGCGTGGCTGTAATGGGCGCAGGTTGTTTGGGTGGCGTTCACTGATGGCGTTAGCCAGACGAGTCAAAGGGGAAAGTGCATGCAAAATGGCCAGCCACAGCATAAACAGCAATAGGGGTAAGGTCAGCAGTAGTGGCTGAATAGCGCGTAAGGCAATCTTATCTGCCAGTTCACGGCGGATATCGCTGTGCTCGCTGGCAACGAGCCAGCGCTGTTGCTGTGGATCAAATAATGTAAAGGTGCGCCAGTGTTTACCATTGTTATCGGTAGTGGCGAAACCGGCGTGCGGTGCTAAAAGTGGTGAGTCTGGCGCTCCGGGAGAGCGCAGCAACAGATTTCCTTGTTGATCGTAAAGCTGGAATGAGAGCTTACGTTCGTATTGATGCCCGTCGGGTGTGGCTTCATCACTGCCATCATTGTCATTACTACCATCATTGTCATCGCTGTCTGTTGCGGCATGCGTTGTTGCTGACGTTGTTTGAACCGCCATTGTTTGAACTGTCGTTGTCGGATGCCAGTCAGGGTAAATTTCGCCGCTAGAAGGACGCGGCGGGTGCAGTTCAAGGTATTGATTAAGCAGACGTAGGGTGATCCGGGCAGATTGGGCGAGGCGGGCATCAAACAGCTCTTCGGTTTCATGGTTAGCATCGCGATAGCCCAGCAGTGCACTGACACTCAGCACCGAACTGACAATCAAGAGAACACTGGTC
>JBOFCH010000190.1:0-5130 GCA_051645985.1 Plesiomonas sp.
GAACGTCCACTGATTGACATCGCGCACCGCTTTGCGGCCGGTGAAACCATCGAACAGATGCAGGATATTCGCGGTAGTGCGGTGATGCGTAAAGAAGCGCTGTATGACTGGAAAGGCGTCGACTCCACCCGTATCGATAAACCGGGCCATATCGATCCGATCCCCAATCCGTATATGGAAGATGCGCCTTGCAGCGATAACGGCGCAGATAACAGTGTGCAGCCAGCACAACCTCAGGCTAAAGCCGTGGTCGTGCAGCCACCACGGCCAAAACCGTGGGAAAAGACCTATATCCTGCTGCCATCCTATGAAAAGGTGAAAGGCGATAAGGTAATGTACGCCCACACCTCGCGGATCTTACACCATGAAACCAACCCCGGCTGCGCCCGGGCGCTGATGCAAAAGCATGGCGATCGCTATGTCTGGCTCAACCCGCCAGCCATTCCTCTGTCCACCGAAGAGATGGACTGGGTGTTTGCCCTGCCCTATCAACGCATTCCACATCCGGCTTATGGCAAGGCCAAGATCCCAGCCTATGACATGATCCGTTTCTCCATCAACATCATGCGTGGCTGTTACGGTGGTTGCTCTTTCTGCTCCATTACCGAGCACGAGGGCCGCATCATTCAAAGCCGATCGGAAGACTCTATCATCTCCGAGATCGAAGAGATCCGCGACAAAGTTCCTGGCTTTACCGGCGTGATTTCCGATCTGGGTGGCCCTACCGCTAACATGTACATGTTACGCTGCCAAAGCCCACGCGCTGAACAGACTTGCCGCCGCGCCTCCTGTGTCTATCCAGATATCTGTCAGCACATGGACACCAACCATGAGCCGACGATCAAGTTGTATCGTCGCGCCCGCGATCTGAAAGGCATCAAGAAAATTTTGATCGCCTCTGGCGTGCGTTACGATCTGGCGGTACAAGATCCACGCTATGTCAAAGAGCTGGCCAAACACCACGTCGGCGGTTATCTGAAAATTGCCCCAGAGCATACCGAAGAAGGCCCGCTGTCAAAAATGATGAAGCCGGGGATGGGTTCTTATTATCGCTTCAAAGAGCTGTTTGAGCAGTACTCGAAAGAGGCAGGCAAAGAGCAATACCTGATCCCGTACTTTATCTCGGCACACCCGGGAACGCGCGATGAAGACATGGTCAATCTGGCCCTGTGGTTGAAGAAAAATCGCTTCCGTTTGGATCAGGTGCAAAACTTCTACCCATCACCGTTGGCTAACTCCACCACCATGTACTACTCCGGCAAAAACCCGCTGGGTAAAGTGGATTACAAGAGCGAAGATGTAGCCGTCGCGCGCGGTGAGCGTCAGCGCCGCCTGCACAAGGCGCTGCTGCGCTACCACGACCCTGCCGGTTGGCCGATGATCCGTGAAGCACTGCGTGAAATGGGTCTGATGCGACTGATCGGTACCGGCCCGCAACATTTGATCCCACCGGCGTCAGCACGTGAGATCCAGCAAAACGGTAAAAGTGGCACGAAAGGGGTGCGTACCGCGCTGACCAAACATACCGATATCGGCCATCAGCGCAGTAACGGAACCGGTAATAGCCAGCAACGCGGTAACCGCCAAGAGCAAGCCGGTAAAGGCCGTCCGGCCAATGGCGCACCAGCGTCCACGAAAGGTGCGTCAGCATCACCAAAAGGCGCGAACGGACGTAAACCTGTCGGACAGTCTGGCAAGCCAGCGCCGCAAGGCAAAGGGGCACAGTCTGCGGGTCAAGCGCCACGCAATGCCAATGGCACACGCGCCAATAATGGCAAGTCGGCACCAGCCAACCGTCAAGGTAGTAAGCCGGCCGCTAAAGGTGCCGCCGGTCAGCGTCGTCAAAGCCGCGCCTAAGCCCGGATAGCCGGAGTTAGCAATAAACTCAGTACATAAAAAAAGTCCGCAACGGCGGACTTTTTTATTGCCGGTTAGCTTGCGCGTTAACAAGCATGGCGGAACACGCAACCAAGATTTAGGCTCGCACTCGGGTCTGCAACGTCTGTCCAGCAAAGGTGAAATTGAGCACATCACCAGCATTCAACGGGCCAACCCCTTCTGGCGTACCGGTTAAGATCACATCGCCCGCTTTAAGGGTAAAAAACTGGCTCATATAACTGATAAGCTCTGCCACCGGTGTCAGCATGCGCGCCGTGTTACCTTGTTGGCGCAACGCGCCGTTCACCGTCAGTGAAAAAGCCACCGCCATCGGCTCGCTAATCTCAGCAGCGGGAATAAAACCAGACACCGGACAAGAGCCATCAAAGGCTTTGGCCTTTTCCCACGGCCGTCCGGTACGTTTACATTCGGCCTGCAATTCGCGCAAAGTCAGATCCAGGGCCAAACCATAGCCAGCTATCCCCAGCACCGCTTGTGCTGGTGTCACTTTTTGTAAGGTTGCGCCAATCAGTACGGCCATTTCGGTTTCATGGTGTACCTCACCATAGCCTTGCAGCAGGGTCAGTGGGTGCTTTAAGTCACATAGCGCGGTATCCGGCTTTAAAAACAACACCGGCTCCGCAGCCGCCACACTCCCCATCTCCTGTATGTGCGCAGTATAATTCTGACCGACACAAACCACCTTGCCAACCGGAAAATCAATCGGATTGCCCTGCCAGTCCGTATGCTGATACATCATGTCTCCTTAATGATGTGCGGGATAATCTGCCGGCACGAACGCCATATCAGATAACCTACCTTTACTGCCCAGCGTGCCGATTAGCCAATAACTGTGCAACTGTTTATTATTACGGCCTATTACGGCGCAATTATCGCATCGGCCAGCATGCCCACGCTGGTGGCGAAATAGTACGACCGATTCCAATGCATCAACGTGCGATAGTTGTTGTATACCAGCATCGCTTGGGCACTGTCGTCATCCGGGATCACTAACCAGACTTTTTGCTGTGGATGTGTCTGTGGCAAATTGGCTCCATTGGATAAACGCACCCCCCGTTTTTGCCACTGCCCCAGCGTTTTCCCCTGCTCGGTCTTGGTGCCTGCCAATGCCGGCGATAACCCCGCCGGTAAGCGCACTTTCATCCCCCAACTTTGCTGATCATTCCAGCCTTCGGTGGCCAGATAGTTGGCGGTCGAGGCAAACACATCAGCCACATTGTTCCAGATATCTTTGTGGCCATCGCCATCACCGTCAGCGGCATAGGTCAAAAAGGAGGTCGGCATAAACTGGCATTGCCCCATCGCCCCGGCCCATGAGCCTTTCATCTGCTCCGGCGCAATATGCCCTTGTTGCTGAATCTCAAGCGCCGCCATCACCTGCTGGGTGAAAAATGCCTTGCGACGGCCTTCAAACGCCAACGTGGAGAGCGCCGAAATCACATCTTCATTGCCGGTATAACGGCCAAAACTACTTTCCGACCCCCACAGCGCCACAATGTATTGCGGTTGCACCCCGTACTCACGGCCGATACGCGTCAGCAGTGGCCGGTATTGTTGGTACATCTCACGGGCTTTTTGAATTTTGGCCGGTGTCAGGCTTTTTTGCAGATATTGTGACAGCGTCAGCTTAAATTCTGGCTGACCGCGATCGGAATGCACCGCCCGCTCCAGAAAGTAGACATTGGCAAATCCACGCGCCACCGTCTCTGGGGCTAGCCCTTGCGCAATGGCCTGTTGTTTGAGCTGTTCAATAAAAGGGGCAAAACCCACAGGCACCGGCGCATGAGCCGTGTCACCCACCGCGTGAACCGCGGCAGCGCTGTTTTGGCCAGCGTCGCGTTGAGCTGGCTTGTTGCGAACGGCGCTTTCAGCCGCGGTTTCTGCCGCGCAGCCGGACAAGCTCAAGCTTAATGCGATAACAGAAAGAAGGGATCTTTTCATGTGCAACTGTCCTCACTGCTCGGTTATCGAACAATAGCCGCGACCGTGAAGACATTTGGCTCCGGCGCGCGGAGATTTAACCGTGAATTAATCAGTTTTCCTGTTCGCCAAACTGTTTTTCTGCGTGATTATTTTCTAAGCAGTGTTGTTTTAATAAGTTTTCTTTCGGCGGCGGTAACTGTAAATAAAATCCCTGTTCAGTCAGACAAGTTTTCAATTTATTTAAATCAATATTAACGAGACGCTTTGATCCATCTAAAGGAAAAAGCATGACGAGTTGCAGTTTTCCAAAGCCCCGTAATAATTCTTCAGGAATACGAGAAAAATCGTCTCTTTTCTCTACATATAAATAGGTTTCTTCGCGTCTTAAACTTTTGTAGATTGCGCACCACATCTCGACTGAATCCCTCATGTTCTCTTGCGTAAGCGGGGTTGTGACTATAACATGTTAAGGATAATTAAATTATATTCTTGTCGTGCCGAATATTGCCAGAAAGCACCGGGGAAACGAAACCGACTTATGTCACAACACCTTGTCGATCTGAAGGGAAGCAACTTCACGCTCACCGTGGTGCACCCGCATACTTCAGATCCAAATCAACTCAAACAAGCACTCTCTGCCAAAGTGCAGCAAGCCCCTGCTTTTTTTCAGGGTGCGCCGGTGGTGTTGAATGTGGCTGATCTGGCAGAACAGGCAGACTTTCGCCGCTTAAAGCGGGTGATCCGAGAAGCGGGATTATTTTTGGTCGGTGTCAGTGGCTGTATTAATGAAAAACAGCGCGAGACAGTACGTAAAGCCGGCCTGCCGATCCTCACCGAAGGCAAAGCCAAAGAGCCGAAACCGGAAAGCAAACCCGTCCCCGAGGCCATAGAGCCAGAGCCGGTTATGTCGGCGGTCGCCACAAAAGTGATCAATACCCCGGTTCGCTCCGGACAGCAAATCTATGCCAAAAATTGCGATTTGATCGTCAACAGCCACGTCAGCGCGGGTGCCGAGCTGATTGCCGACGGTCACATCCATATCTACGGAGTCATGCGCGGTCGCGCCATCGCCGGCGCTGATGGCCGACCAGACAGCAGCATTTTCTGCCTTAATATGCAGGCGGAATTGCTGTCGATTTCAGGACAATATGCTCTTAGTGACAAAATCCCGAAAGATGTCTGGCAAAAAGCCACCCGCGTGGTACTGCGAGATAATAACATTCATTTTGAAGCCCTTTGATATAGACCCTTTTTGACAAGGAACCCCCTCATGGCACGTATCATCGTAGTAACCTCTGGTAAAGGAGG
>JBOFCH010000191.1:0-1675 GCA_051645985.1 Plesiomonas sp.
GCAAAGCTGGCCCGTCCGCCACATCATTTGGTGTGGCTGCGCGCTGATCTGCGCTTGACCGACAATCGTGCTTTGCATGCCGCGTGCGCCGACCCAAATGCCCACGTCTCGCTGCTGTTTATCGCAGCCCCTCAGCAATGGCAGCAGCATGATATGGCGCCGCGCCAGGCCGAGTTTATCCGGCAAAACCTGTGTGTGTTGGCTGAAGAAGCGGCAACGCGTAACCTGGGTTTTTTGTATCGTGAAGTGCCAGATTTTTCGGCTATTCCACAAACGTTGCAGCAGCTGATTAATGAACGCGGCATTACGCATCTGTACGCCAATCGTCAGTATGAACTGAATGAGCAGCGCCGTGATGAGCAGGTGAGTCAGCGTGTGGCTCACCAAGTGTCAGTAACATGGTGTGATGATGCGTTGCTGACGGTGCCGGGTACGGTATGCACCGCGCAGGGGCAGATGTACAAGGTATACACCCCGTTTCGTCGTGCCTTGCTCAGTCAACTATTACAGCGGGATACGGATTGCGTACCCGCGCCATCAACGCGTACACCTTGGCCGCATGGGCGTCCTGCCGATGTGGTTATGCCGTTTAGTTACCCGTGTCAGGAGAACCCACTGTTTCCCGCCGGTGAGAACGCAGCGTTGCAGCGCTTGCGTACCTTTTGCCAGCAGCAAGTGGCTCATTACCATGAACAGCGCGATTGTCCGGCATTACCCGCCACCAGTTTGCTTTCTGCGTATCTGACCTGCGGCGTGCTCTCGGTGCGTCAGTGTCTGAATCGGTTGCAGCTAGAGCACCCACAGTGCTATTTACAGCCAGACAGTGGTGCATTTAGTTGGCTCAATGAGCTGATTTGGCGTGAGTTTTATCATCATCTATTGGCTGCCTTTCCTGATTTATGTCGCGGACGACCTTTCATCCCGTGGACCGAGCATATCCCGTGGTCGGGCGATCAGCAGCATTTACTGGCTTGGCAAACTGGTCAGACGGGCTATCCGATTGTGGATGCGGCGATGCGCCAGCTGAATCAGACTGGCTGGATGCATAACCGGTTACGTATGATCTGTGCCGGTTTTTTGGTTAAGGATTTACTGTTGAACTGGCGCTGGGGGGAACGTTACTTTATGCGTCAACTGGTGGATGGCTCTCTGGCGGCTAACAATGGCGGTTGGCAGTGGTCAGCCTCTACGGGCACTGATGCCGCGCCCTATTTTCGCATCTTTAATCCGACCACCCAAGGTCAGCGTTTTGATCCCAAGGGTTTGTTTATTCGCCAATGGCTACCGGAGCTGGCTGCTGTGCCAGAGCGCTGGTTACATACTCCCCATGAATGGGCAGCCAAGCAGGGGGTAGTGTTAAATTATCCTTATCCGCTGGTAGAGCATGCTGGTGCGCGAAAACAAACCTTGGCCGCCTATGAAATGGCCCGTCGCATAATGTGTGATGCTGCCCATTGAATCGGGTGGCGTCGGTTTTTTTACCGGTCATGCTATGATGCCAGCATGTGAGAGAACAGACAGAAAACGATGCTAAATACAGAACTGGAACAGGTACTCAATAGCGAATTGAATGTCAGCGCGATCCGTGACTATTGCCCGAATGGTTTACAGGTTGCCGGCCGGTCGGAAATCCACTCTATCGTGACGGGTGTTACGGCCAGTCAGGCATTGCTGG
>JBOFCH010000192.1:0-4880 GCA_051645985.1 Plesiomonas sp.
CCTCTTCACTGGTCACTTGAATATCGCCCCCCATCATCTGTGCCAGTTTGCGCGATACAGCCAGCCCAATTCCAGTGCCGGTTGGATTTAAACGCCCATCTTGCCCTTTGACCTGATAGTACATGGCAAAAATCTTATCCAACTCCGCAGCCGGAATGCCAATCCCGGTATCCTGCACGGCAAAGGACAAGCAGGTTTGCGCCGACTCACGCTCGGCACGGACACTGACTGTCACGCCCCCTTCACGGGTAAACTTCATCGCGTTACCCACCAGATTCCACAGGATCTGGCGCAGACGTGTACCGTCCGCCTCAATACAATCGGGCAACGGCTCATGACGGATCAACTGGAACTTCAGCCCTTTTTGTTCCGCCTGCAATCCGGACAGGTTTTCCAAATCACTGAGTAACCCAGTGAAGTCTACCGGTTTAGCGGCGACATCCAGACGTCGGCGATCCAGCTTGTCCATATCAATAATGTCATTGAAGATATGCCCAAGGGTGATCGCGCTTAAGTGAATGGTTTTCAGGTATTTTTGCTGCTCAGGGCTAAGCTCGGTATCCAGCAAGATCCGGCTTAAACCGACAATACCGTTCAGCGGGGTACGCAGCTCATGGCTAATCGTTGAGATAAACGTGGTTTTATCACGGCTGGCTTTTTCCTGCGCCTCTTGATAACGCTTACGCTCGGTAATATCGCGGCCGAAACCCATCAGGCCGCAGCGCACACCATTACGATCATAAAACGGCACCTTTCGCAGCTCGAAACAGGCTTTGCGCCCATCGGGATAATCCAGCCATAACTCATAGGTCAGTGGCATATTATGTTGGAATACGTTGGTATCGGTATCCACCACTTTGGCCGCAATATCTTTACTGTAGACATCCCATGCGGTCAGGCCAATCAGCTGTTTCTCACTCTTGCCGGTGAGCAGCTCCATGGCCCGGTTACAACCGGAAAATTGGCCATTTTCATTGCGGTAATACACCAGATCCGGTGACGCATCGAGAAAAGAGCGTAACAGGGCGCTTTGCTGGGCCAACTGAATTTGAGCCTGCTCCCGCTCAAACACTTCATTTTCCAGATCTTCGATAGCTAATTGCCGCGCATGCTCCGCCTTACAGCGCTCTTCATTCTCTTGGCTTAGTTGCTGGATTTTCTCTTGCAACTGGGCATTGAGCTGTAAGTCGCGCGCACGCATCTCTTCGAGTTTGCTAACCAGCGCCGATAGCCGCTGCCGCGACTCTTCTTGCTGTTCAACCACCACCGATAAAAAGTACACCGCCCAAGGCGTGATCAACAGGCCAAAAAAGACCGAACGTACTACATCAATGCCATGCACCTGCCCTTGCAAGAACAAAGTCACGCCGATTTGTACCAGCAGAGCCAGAGCCACCAGAGCCGTAGCCAGTAATAGGGAAAACCGCACAATACCGAGTTTGACCATCAAATCTACGTAATATTGTGCAAGCAGCTTGATCCGGTTCATACCGCCGATCCGTTTTTTTAATGAGATCCTAGGGAAGCTATCTTACTGTGTGTCGTCCTGTAGCTCCACCTTGACACTGTCAGCTTCCTGACCGGTCACACAGATCCGGTTCCGACCGAGCGATTTGGCCAGATATAACGCCTGATCGGCCTGCTGGACTAACTCGCTGCAATGCACCAACGGCGAAGGCGGCATAGCGGCAATACCGATACTGCAAGTCAGGCTACCATTAATATCGGACGCTGAATGTGGAATATCCGCCTGACGTAAATTAATCTGGATCCGGCGCGCCACTTCTTCCGCCCCGCGCTCGTCAGTTTCCGGCAGCAGTACCACAAACTCTTCACCACCGTAGCGTGCCACCAAATCTTGTGACCGCCACAGAGAGTGAGTAAGCACTTCGGCGAATTCCTGCAAGCCACAATCCCCTTGCTGGTGACCATAGCGGTCATTGTAAGCTTTGAAATAATCGATATCGATCAGTAGCAACGCCAGCGAACGCTGATTGCGCTGATGACTGCGCCACTGCTGATGCAGTTGCTCTTCAAAATGACGCCGATTGGCTATCCGAGTCACGCAATCGAAATAACTTAAGGTATGCAGATCCATAATGGCATCGGCCAACTGCTGCTCGGTGCGTTTACGCTCGGTAATATCGCGCCCGACAATCAGCACGGCCCGCTCGGCATAATCCGGGCCATTGCACGGCGATTTGGTGATCTCCAACCAGCGCACCGAACCGTCCGCTGCATTGAAATAATCCTCGTAGCAAATAGGCAGACGGCTATTCAACACTTGCAGCTCTTGCGAGGCCCAAAATGCCACCCGCTCTTCGGCGCTCCAAGCCTGCGGCTGGGTACCACAAACTTGCGTCACCGTGCAATGTGGCCCACCCAGCATTTGGGCAAATGCCTGATTACAGGTCAGGTAAACACCGTGCTCGCTGATCACCGCCACGGGATCTGGGCTGGCATCAAACAGTTGTTGCATCAAGCGCCCCGAGCGGCGATAGGGTTGATCTCGCCATCGGTAACGCCAGCGCTCCCCATTGACATAGCCCGTCAAGACGCCGGCAGGGCGATGCCGCGAGGCACGCATCCCCAGCAGGAGCAGGGTTAATCCCAGTCCTCCCAGGATAACCCCTAAAATATACAGTACAGAGATGGTCATTCACTTACCGGCATCTGATGAAAAATCGTATAAATAAACAGCGAAACGGCTCACTTTACCCGATTAATTGAAAAGGGGAACCGAAAGCCGATCCCTGTGCTCCTCTTTGCGCCAAAATGCGATTTATCTCCACCATTCCCGTCCAGCGATTTTCACACCACAGAGGGGCTAATAAGGTCGGTCGGCGAGCACTGGCCGATACCCGGTGATAAATAATCTGGGCCGGGGTATGCCGGATCATCTCGGCGGCAATATCCACATACGGCTCCAGCTCGATGGCCTGTTGCCGCCCGGCTTCCCACGCTTTGGCCATGGTGCTACCCGCCACAATATGCAGTGGGTGCAACTTAATACCATCGGTTCCCGCGGCCACCACTTGGGCCAGTGTTTGCAAACAATCAGCTTTATCCTCACCCGGTAACCCCACAATCAGGTGAGTACACACTTTCAGGTTACGCGCCCGCGCCGCCTGCGCCGTTTTGACATAACAGGCAAAATCATGTCCGCGATTGATCCGCTTTAACGTGCGATCTTGAGCAGATTGCAGCCCCAACTCCAGCCAAACTTCATAACCTTGCTGCTGATAACCGGCCAATAAATCCAGCACCGCATCCGATACACAATCGGGCCGAGTCCCCACACACAGCCCCACGATATCAGCCTGTTGCAGCGCTTCTTCATACATGCGTTTTAGCAAGCATAATTCTGAGTAGGTACTGGTATAAGCCTGAAAATAAGCCAGATAGCGCCGCGCTCGATGAATTTTAGTCGACTGTTCAGCAATCTGCTCAGTAATGCTCTTATATTGCGCATTTTCATCAGAAAACGAGGCCACATTACAAAACGTGCAACCGCCACGCCCCAGCGTACCGTCACGGTTTGGGCAGCTAAATCCACCGTGCAACGTCAGTTTGTGGATTTTCTCTCCGTAGCGGCGCTGTAAATCGCTGCCAAACATATTTACCAATTCATTCAGTTGCATCAGCGTCTATTTCCACGTTCCACGATCGAAACCATTCAGATTACAGTGTTGCGCAACAACGGATCCTGACTCGGATCAAAGCATTGCCCAACCTGACATTAACTCATTTTTATGGCGCACTTATCCCGCCCTGCTCCTGCGAAGCACGGCCAGAATAAATAACGAATAATTGTTCATAATCATGCAGCCGATCTCTGGCTCTTTTTTGCCTCATGCAAAATCAAGCTAAAGCGGTACTGACCTGTTTTTTATTTTACAACAGGATGGAAAAACAGAACGAAATTTTACCTGATTAACCTATACCCCATTAATTACCGCTCAGCAGGCCAGATCAACTCATGCCATGCTGCGGTTAGCCAAATAGACAGAACAGCTGTTTGCTGCCTCATTTGACCAATCTGCTAAATAACACAATGAATAGTAAGTAAAAATACTGACTATTTTGACGCAATCAGATGTTGCGTACCCATTACGAAATGTTTGACCGGTGTAACATTTATCGCTAATTTGGGAAGTCGGCTGGAAGCTGTGAGGTGAGCATCGCGCTCACTCAATTTATGCAAATAATTTGTCGTTCGGTACAGGCAAGGGAGGAAGGCAATCATGCTGTACGATTCATCCCAGGTAAGGGATAACTGTGGTTTTGGGCTAATTGCCCACATCGAGGGGGAACCCAGCCACAAAGTGGTACGTACCGCTATTCATGCATTAGCCAGAATGCAGCATCGGGGGGCGATTTTAGCCGACGGTAAAACCGGTGACGGCTGCGGCCTGCTGATGCAAAAACCGGATCGTTTTTTTCGTATGGTGGCCGAAGAGCGTGGCTGGCATTTAGCCAAGAACTATGCCGTCGGTATGCTATTTCTCAATCCTGATCCCAGCAAAGCGGCCCTTGCCCGGCAAATTACCGAAGAAGAATTACAACGCGAAACCCTGTCTCTCGCGGGCTGGCGCGTCGTGCCCACCAACCCGGATGTGCTGGGAGAGATTGCCTTAAGCTCGTTACCTGTGATTGAGCAGGTCTTTATCAATGCTCCGGCGGGCTGGCGTCCGCGCGATATGGAGCGCCGCCTGTTTGTCATGCGCCGCCGGATAGAAAAACGCCTGCAAGACGATCCGCATTTTTATGCCTGTAGTTTTTCCAATCTGGTCAACGTGTACAAAGGCTTGTGCATGCCCTCCGATCTGCCCCGGTTTTATCTGGATCTGGCTGATTTGCGGATGGAGTCGGCCATTTGC
>JBOFCH010000193.1:0-4583 GCA_051645985.1 Plesiomonas sp.
TGCAGCTTATTGGTTCCAAGAGCCATCGCTGGCGATAATCCGGCCGCCAGCAAGGCCGGTACGGTCAGTAATCCCCCGCCGCCGGCAATGGCATCAATAAATCCGGCCAACGATGCCGCCGCCAATAACAGCAGTAGCATTTCCCACGACAGCGCCAATTCCACGGTATTTTCCTTAATCTGCGTCAGAGGAGAAGAGTGCAGTATGGTAGCGGGTTATCTGTTGAGCAGCAATGCAGCAGCGGTGCCATCGCACACGATGACACCGCATAAAAAGGCCCGCGCTGGCAAAGTTATTCAAAATTCGTGGTCACTTGCATCTCACCCTGTTGCAGTAAAATCTGTCCACCGGCGATCAGGGTATCCAGAGAAAAATCGGGGTTAAACAGACACACGTCAGCATCTTCCCCGGTGGCAATTCGCCCTTTGCGCAGCCCCAGCGAATCCGCTACGTTACTGGTCATCAAACGTAATGCAGTGCTGATCGGTACATCACGGCGTATCAGTGCTACCAACAGTTGCAGATTTCCGGATACATCAGCAGCCGTGATGCGCTCCATCTCGCCTTGGGCATTGAATACCGGCAAACTGCCATTACCATCAGAGCTAACGGTCAAACGCGTTGGTGCCGCGCCAGCGTTCAGGGCATACAGTACCGCATCGGCCGGTGAGTCAAAGGCACAAGATCCGGCACTGGTAATATCGATGTACCCGCCTTCGGCGCAAAAATGCATCGCGTCATCCATCAATTCACGTGTCCGTGCCACATGAGTTGGCGAGAAGTGATGTGCCGGAATACCGGCCGCCATCGCCGCGTTAATTTCGGTAAACGGCGCTTCCAACCCGCCCATATGCATATGCAGCACCCCACGCTTGCCGGCCAGCATGCCCCCCATGCGGACATCAGAGACCAAACGCAGCATTTCTTGCACGCTCGGAAACGATCCGCGGTGATCGGCGACCGCCAATTTCACTCCCAGCACGGGAGCCAGTAAGATCAAATCATCGCGTACCGATCCGGTGACTGTCACGGTCGGTAGCTGATACGATCCGGTGTGCATGTACACCGACAGACCTTCAGCGCGCAGTCCCATCGCTTTGGCGTACAAATCGCGCGGTGAACGGGTAGAGCCGTCAGTGCCCATCACCCCCACCACCGTGGTTAAACCGGCCTGCACCAATTTGCTAAACGTCACCGCCGGAGTGCGAGTCGCAAAACCGCCTTCACCGCCGCCGCCAATCAGATGAATATGCTGATCAATCAACCCCGGAGTGGCAATCTTGCCATCGGCATCAATCACCGTGCACGGCATATTGCCGGTCGCGATATGTTCGGCAATCTGTACGACTTTACCGCCCGCCAGCAGGATATCTTGCTGACCAAGGTACTCCGGCGCATACAAGGTGGCATTTTTAATCAGGGTCAGGGTATTCATAGCATCTCGTATCCTTACTGTAATGATGTGTTTGCGCGGCCGGTCAATCGGTAACCTTAAGCGATAACCTCAGATGACAAACTCAGGCGACACAGGCTTCTGATGACGCAGAAAGAGCGCTTTGCTCGGCGCTTTCAGGTGTCTGATACCACTGCACACAGGCTTGAGCCAGCTCGGCCAGTGAGTCAATCACCGTTTCGGGGTGCTGTATGGCGTGAGCTTCCAGCGCTAACGGGATTTCGGTACAGACCAAGATCACTGCCTCCGCACCCTGCTCACGTAAAGCAAGATAAGCCTCATGCAAACAACGTTGACCCAGCGCTACATCGCCAGCTTTCACGGCGGCAATACCACGCATCACTTTTTGCTGCATTAATACATCCGGCAGCAGACACTCAATCCCAAGTGGACGCAGCTCCTGCTGATACAGCCCACCACGCACTGTAGCGCTGGTCGCCAGCAGCCCGACACGGCGTAATCCGCGCTGGCGAATAGCCGACACCACACAGTCAATAATGCTGATCGCCTCAATATGTGAGTAATAGGTCAGCCGCTTAAACCAAAAATGCGCCGTATTACACGGGATAACAAATAGTGTGGCTCCGGCCTGCTCCAACTGACGCAACAACTGCAACAACGCAGGAAACGGATCTTCGGCTGATTCAAGGATCGCTTGGGTGCGATCCGGGATCTGTGGAACATTCGCCACCACCATCGGGATGTGCGCTTGATCCTGTCCTGCCGGCGTGCTTTGAATAATTTTACGCATAAAGTCGACCGTGGCTAATGGCCCCATACCACCTAAAATACCCAGCCGGCGAGTGCGACGTTGTTGAATAACCGGTTGCATAACCACTCCCTATGGTGAATCAAACCTTATGATCATCAGCGTGTTATATCGATAGGTTTCGCGATAACTCGCCCTGCTCTTAGCGTTCACCTTAGTCGTTCCGCCGATAGTGATGAAATGCTGATTCTGTTGTCGCTATGCAAGAAAAGCATAACCTGATGCGCCATAATGGCGCGCCGCGACCACGGTATCCCGATTTAAGAAGCCCACTGACAGGAGACGCAGCGATGCCTGCCGAGCATTTGCCCAATATTGAAACCAAGTGGCTCCATGATTTCTTGGTGCTGGCTGAAAAACGCAATTTTTCTGCGGCGGCGACGCTGCGTAATGTCACCCAACCGGCATTCAGTCGCCGTATTCGGGCACTGGAACAAGCGCTGAATACCGAGCTGGTGAACCGCGATACCCACCCGCTGACACTGACCGCCAGTGGCAAACAGTTCCATGCAACCGCCCGCTCGCTGCTCAATCAGATGGAAGAGGAGATTGGCCGACTGGCCGGTTTATCTTTATTAGGAGGACAAACGGTGCGCATCGCGGCCGCACACTCGTTGGCGACCCACTTATTGCCCTATATACAACCCAAATTGGCGGCTGCGCACCCTAACGTGACGCTGAATGTGGAAGCCGTCGATGCCGATGATGCGGTGGAAACCTTGCGCGAAGGGGCCTGCGATATTCTGCTGGCGTTTGCCGTCGAGCATCTGGCCAGTGCGCCGTATCAATCGCTGTGTCTGGGGCAAAGCCACCTGCATCTGGTCTGTAAAACGTCAGCGCCATGGGAAACGACACCTCCCCGCGCTGATGTCGAGACCCCCCGTCGGCACGAAACACACTCGGCCGAGCCTTGGCCTTGGCTGGCATACTCGCCGAGCAGTTACATGGCACGCGCTATCGCTCCGGTACAAAGGCATGTGTCGTTGCAACCGGTATTTTCCTCATCGATGTCCGACTTGATTAAGCAGCTGGTTTTACAGGGCGCTGGGGTGGCATGGCTGCCGCAATATGCCCTGCATCAGGAGCGGCGTCAGGGTCTGTTGCAGGTATTACACCCACACACCTGCTCAGTGCCTTTGTGGCTGCATGCATACCGTTTTGAAAGTCGCTTACACCCGGCGGGAGAAAAAGTCTGGCACGCATTAGCACGTTTGGCACAGGATCCGGAACTTCATGAATTGTTATAATTATGTGGGTTAAAATAATATTTACTTCACTTGAAGCCATGAAGTTTTAATATATTAAAACACTGTGATTATTTTATTTAACCGATCGATTTAAATGTATTATTTAATATTTAAATACACAGATTAATTGCAATTAAAATCACACAAATATCAGTATTAACACAATCAGTGCACCACGTTGCATAGAGTGAAAATAATATTATGCGAGCAGTGCCTTTTTTAATCCATATTGACAGGATCTAGGTCACGTTACTCTAGGTTTGCGGATTGACGCTATTTAGTGCTTTATGAGAAAGTCGCGCAGCGCAAAAGCGCAGCAACCAAGCATTTGAATACAAACAAGCACAACAAATATTTATTATTGAAGTGATTCATGGCTTAGATTCATGGCATAGGTCCATAACTAAACCATGCCTCATGGCAGTGCTGTTCATCTTATATTAAGTGCCCTCTATAACTTGTTATATATATGACTATTAATGATCGGTATGTTTACCTAAACACATCGAGCATCAATAGTCGATAATATATCGTTATCGTTACAAGGACATCGTCTCAATGGTAGCACTAATTAGTTTAGTCGTTATTTTAGTGACCGGTTACCTGATCGTAAAAAAATACAACCCGCAAATGGTTTTATTTATCGCAGGTATCGTTTTACTCGCTTCTGCTATTTTACTTGGCGTGGGAACACCATTGCCAGAAGCCAAATCCAGTGGCTCTGTATGGCTGGATATTTTTACCTATATTAAAGGCATGATGGGCAGCACCGTTGCCGATCTGGGCCTGATCATCATGGCGGTAGGTGGCTTTGCCAAGTATATGGATCACATCGGTGCATCTCGCGCCTTAGTGGCCATCTCTACCCGCCCGCTCTCTGTGATCCGTAACCCGTACTTGGTTATGGCGATGGGGTATATCCTCGGTCAGTTGCTGAATATCTTTATTCCAAGCGCGGCCGGTCTGTTGCTGATGGTAACCATGTACCCGATCATGACCAGCCTTGGGGTCAGCCGAATGTCTGCGGCGGCGATCATCGCAACTACTGCCTGTCTGGATCTGGGGCCAGCCTCCGGTAACGTGAACCTGGCGGCCAAGATTGCCGACATGCCAG
>JBOFCH010000194.1:0-5376 GCA_051645985.1 Plesiomonas sp.
AGCGCTCCCCTTTTTTAACTACCAAGGCGTGCGATAGCAAAAACTCGCGCGGACAAACCCGTTGCATCAGGGTGTTGACCGGCATGATCAGCAGGCCTTGTTGCAGCGTTGGCAGGCGATAAAGCGTCGATAAACGCTCGGAGATAATATCCTGATGCGGAGAAAAACTGTCGTACGGCAGCGTTTCCCAGTCTGGGAATAGCTCCAGCGGTTGCGCACTGAATTCGCGGATTTCCTGTGCCAGGCGCAGCGCCATTTGGCTATCTTTAGTGACCAGCAGTACCGGCCCTTGATGCTGCGTACTGATTTGCGCGGCGGCCAGCGCCAGCGCGGCGCCCTGCAATTGACCAAAATAGCGGTGGTCGCCTGCTTTATCTGGCAGGCTCAGATTCAGAAATGGTAACGTCATGGATTATTCTTTGACCCTGAGCTCGGCGCGTTGCTTGAGTTGTTGCTGCTGCTCGTGCAAGGCGGCACGGATCAGCAAGTCCTGATCTTTGTCGCGCAGGCGGATAAAGCGGATCTGCACTAACGGCCGACCGTCTTCGATACTGACTTCACTCACTTCGCCATAGGCGTACACCGCGGCGGCAGGCTGACTCAAAAACAGTTTAATACGCATAATACTGCCACTGGCCGGTGGCGTATCGGCAAAATAGCTAAAACCACCGGCACTGAATGTGTGTGTCAGATGGCGTAACTGCGGCTGATCTTCTTGCGCCAAAATATAGTTTACGACCAGATCGATTTTCTGCTGTTGAATGCGTAGAAATCCCATCAAATCATCGGCAGTACTGCCGATATTGCGCAAGGAGCGGATACTGCTGATATCCAGATGCGCGGTTTCGGCGGCAATGCGAAACGGCAGGGGGATTTCTTCATCAAAGCGGGCATCGTCCGGTAAGGTTTCATCGGCACGGAGCGGAATAATATTGACCGACAGATGTTGATGGACAGAGAAAAACTGCGCTTGTTCCATAGCGTTACTCCGGTTCATGCGGTATTGCTTCCATTATCAGGGAAGATGCTGATAGATGAAAGAGAGGACTCTCAGTACAAGCTTGGCTAAAAGTGCCATATTGTCTGCTTTGTGTCCGATGAAAACGTGCGGTGCAAGTATAGTTGTGTAAGTTTGGCTTTAAATAGTGAATAATATCACTCTATCAGGTTACGTGTTTAATCCGCAGGATGCGAAAAGGAATTTCTTTTTTGTTTCATCGGGTTGATATAATTTTCATTTTTTACGGTCAAGCATATTCCTATGTTTAATCCGGCTTCTGTTTTTATTGGGGTGCGTTATCTGCGCGGACGCACTGGTGACCGGTTCGGACGCTTTGTCAGCCGTCTCTCCACCATCGGGATCACCCTTGGGGTTCTGGCCCTGATCATCGTTCTTTCCGTGATGAACGGTTTTGAACAAGAACTGAAAAATAATACCCTCAGCCTGATGCCGCAGGCATTGGTGACGTCGGAGTCTGGTTCGATTGATCCGCAGGCGGTGCCTTTTTCGAGCTTAAGTCAGATCCCCGACGTGGTGCGACATACGCCGATGGTGATGGGGGATGTGATCATTCAAAGCGCCCAAAGTATCGGTGCTGGCGTGATGTTGGGCATTGATCCGAAAGACGGCGATCCGCTAGCGCCGTATCTGGTGGACTCATCCCTTGATTCGCTAAAAGCGGGCGAATACCACGTGATCCTCGGGGATACGCTAGCGGGTCAGCTCGGTGTGCTACCCGGTGACAAAGTGCGCCTGATGGTTACCGATGCCTCACAATTTACACCGATGGGCCGCATTCCAAGTCAGCGTTTATTCACCGTTTCCGGCGTGTTTGCCGCGGGCAGCGATGTGGATTCGTCACAAGTGCTGGTCAATATTCAAGACGCGGCGCGTTTGCTGCGCCTGCCGGTAGGGCATATCAGCGGCTGGCGTTTATTTATGCAAGATCCGTTTGATGTCGCCACCGCGGCCGAAACCCCACTACCCGAAGGCCTCGTCTGGCAGGATTGGCGCGCCCGTAAAGGCGAGTTGTTCCAAGCGGTGCGTATGGAAAAAAACATGATGGGGCTGCTACTGAGTCTTATTATCACCGTCGCCGCGTTTAACATTATTACGTCCTTGAGCCTGATGGTGATGGAAAAGCAAGGGGAAGTGGCCATTTTGCAAACCCTGGGTCTGACGCCTCGCCAAGTCATGATGATTTTTATCACGCAGGGCGCATCAGCCGGTGTCGTAGGAGCCGTATGTGGCGGTATTCTTGGCAGCCTGATTGCTGTGTATTTGAATCCGATCTTGTCCCTGCTGGGTGTTAACTTGCTGCAAGGCGCCCGTCTGCCGGTAGATGTGTCGGCATGGCAAGTTTTTGCAATTGTTGTTTTTGCGGTGCTGGTAGCACTGCTGTCTACTTTATATCCTGCTTGGCGCGCATCAGCTGTCAAACCTGCCGAGGCATTACGTTATGAATAAGCCCTTATTAGTCTGTGAGAATCTGGTTAAAACTTACCGCGAAGGCAACATGGAAACCGAGGTTTTACGCGGTGTCTCATTCGGGCTGGAGCAGGGGGAACTGGTTGCCGTCGTCGGTAGTTCTGGCTCTGGTAAAAGTACGCTGTTGCATCTACTCGGTGGTCTGGATAAGCCAAGCGCCGGTCGTGTGCTGTTTCAAGGGCAAGATGTGTATGCCATGAGCAACAGTGCACAGGCTAAGTTGCGTAATGAGCACATCGGTTTTGTGTATCAATTCCACCACTTGCTGGCCGATTTTACCGCGCTGGAAAACGTGGCGATGCCACTGCTGATTGCCGGTGAGAAACCGTCGGTGGCGTCACAGCGCGCTCAAGAAATGCTGACGGCTGTAGGGCTGGCGCGCCGAATTAACCATCGTCCATCGGAAGTGTCGGGTGGCGAGCGTCAACGGATCGCCATTGCCCGTGCGCTGGTTAATCAGCCATCTTTAGTGCTGGCTGATGAGCCAACCGGTAATCTGGATCAACGCACCGCAGATGGCATTTTCGAGCTGCTTGGCGAACTCAATGCCCGTCACGGTACGGCATTTTTGGTGGTGACGCATGATTTGAACTTGGCGGCGCGCTTGAGTCGTCAGCTGGAAATGCGTGATGGCCTGTTGACCCGTGAGCTATCCTTAAGTGCGGGAGGACGTTGATGTTCCGCCCGTTATCACTTTTTCTGGCTTTACGTTACAGCCGCGCCACTCGGCGCAGCGGCATGGTGTCATTTATCTCCGTGATTTCCACTTTGGGGATCGCGCTGGGTGTGGCGGTACTGATTGTTGGTTTGAGTGCCATGAATGGCTTTCAGCGTGAACTGAATAACCGCATTTTGGCGGTGGTTCCGCACGGTGAGATCACGCCGGTGGAAGGCAGTCTGGCGGATTGGAAATTGGTGCAAACCCGTTTGCAGCGTCATCCTGGCATTGTGGCCACCGCGCCGTATGTCTCTTTCACCGCGCTGGCCGATCAAGGCACTAAACTGAAAGCGATTCAGGTCAAAGGCGTAGACCCGCAGGCGGAAGCCAAAATCAGTGCACTGCCACAGTTTGTACTGGGTGATGCGTGGAAGCACTTTCGCGCCGGTGAAAATCAGTTGATCTTAGGAAAGGGCGTAGCGGATTCGTTAGGGTTGAAAGTGGGCGATTGGCTGACGCTGATGATCCCCAATCCTGATCCGGAAATGAAACTGCGTCAACCCAAGCGAATTCGCTTACAAGTGAGTGGGCTGTTGCAATTACATGGTCAGCTGGATCATAGCTTTGCCATGGTGCCATTGGCTGATGCGCAACAATATTTGGATCTGGGTAATAACGTTAGCGGCGTGGCCATGAAAGTGGATAAAGTTTTCGAAGCGTCGAAAATTGTCCGCGATGCCGGACGCCTGACCGGCGTGTATGGCTATGTGCGTAGCTGGATGGGCACTTACGGCTACATGTACCGCGATATCCAGATGGTACGCGTGATCATGTATCTGGCGATGGTGCTGGTGATTGGTGTAGCAAGCTTTAATATTGTCTCCACACTGGTGATGGCCGTAAAAGATAAGCAAGGCGACATTGCTGTTCTGCGCACCATGGGGGCGAATAACCGTCTGGTTCGTAATATCTTTATTTGGTACGGCATGATGGCCGGTATGGTGGGATGTGTGTTCGGTACGGTAGCCGGTATTTTTCTGTCACTGAACCTGACCCAGATGATCCGTGGGCTGGAAAAGCTGATCGGGCATCAGTTTTTATCTGGCGATATTTATTTTGTTGATTTTCTTCCCAGTCAACTAGAGGTCCAAGATGTGATACTGGTTGTTCTTACCGCGGTTGGGTTGAGTTTGCTGGCCAGTATTTACCCCGCTTGGCGTGCGACTCGTATCGATCCGGCACGGGTACTCAGCGGACAGTAAGTTACTTGCGGGCGCATTAGCGCCCGTATGTTTATCGTTTCCCGAGATCTCGCAAGGTGTTCATGGGGATGCGCTTGTGGTGGCAGAGACGGGAAGGTGCACAAAAGAGGATGGTTAATGTATATGGATATCAGTGTGTTTTCTCCGGTACTGATGATTGTCATTGTCGCGATCGTCTTAATTGCGACTGCATTTAAGATGGTGCCGCAGGGTTATCAGTGGACTATTGAGCGTTTTGGTCGTTATACCCACACTCTGGCCCCAGGATTGAATTTCGTGGTGCCGTTTGTCGATCGTGTGGGTAGAAAAATCAACATGATGGAGCGGGTTTTGGACATTCCCTCTCAGGAGGTGATTTCCAAGGATAACGCCAGCGTCACCATTGATGCCGTGTGCTTTGTGCAGGTGTTTGACCCAGCCAAAGCAGCCTATGAGGTTAACGATCTGGAAGATGCTATCCGTAACCTGACCATGACCAACATCCGTACCGTTCTTGGCTCGTTAGAGCTGGATGAGATGTTGTCGCAGCGCGATACCATCAACAGCCGTTTGTTGCGGATCATTGATGAAGCGACCAACAGTTGGGGGGTGAAGATCACCCGCATTGAAATCCGTGATGTGCGTCCACCACAGGAATTGATCGCCTCTATGAATGCGCAGATGAAAGCCGAACGGAACAAGCGGGCGGATATTCTGGAAGCGGAAGGGGTACGTCAGGCCGAGATTTTGCGCGCCGAAGGGGAGAAACAGTCTCAAATTCTGAAGGCAGAAGGGCAGCGTCAATCAGCATTTTTACAGGCCGAGGCCCGAGAGCGTGCGGCTGAAGCGGAAGCCCGAGCGACCAAAATGGTATCCGATGCGATTGCTGATGGTAACGTACAGGCGATCAACTACTTTGTGGCACAAAAATACACCGAGGCCCTGCAAGCCATTGGTCAGTCAGAAAATGGCAAAGTGATCCTGATGCC
>JBOFCH010000195.1:0-6805 GCA_051645985.1 Plesiomonas sp.
AAGTTGCCTATCAGTGAGCATGCGTTGAAACAGATCACTGCCTCGCGCCGTACCATTGCCGATATCATTCACCGCCGCGATCCGCGTCTGCTGGTGGTGTGTGGCCCGTGTTCGATTCACGATCCGGAAGCGGCCATCGATTATGCGCGTCGTCTGAAAGCGCTTTCCAACCAGCTGAGTGACCAGCTGTATATCGTCATGCGTGTCTATTTTGAGAAGCCGCGCACCACAGTGGGTTGGAAAGGGCTTATTAACGATCCGTATATGGACGGTTCGTTTGATGTGGAGGCGGGTTTGCATATTGCCCGTTCGCTGCTGATCAATTTGGCTGAAATGGCGATCCCGCTGGCCACCGAAGCGCTCGATCCGATCAGCCCACAGTACATCGGCGATCTGTTCAGCTGGTCAGCGATCGGCGCGCGCACCACTGAATCTCAGACGCACCGCGAGATGGCCTCCGGTTTATCGATGCCGGTCGGTTTTAAAAATGGCACCGATGGCAGCCTCAGTACGGCTATTAACGCCATGAAAGCGGCGGCGATGTCGCACCGTTTCATGGGCATTAATCAGGCTGGACAGGTCGCGCTGCTGCAAACGCAAGGTAACCCGGATGGGCATGTGATCCTGCGTGGCGGCCATCGCCCGAACTACTCGGCAGCGGATGTGTCTGAATGTCAGGCGCAGATGGCAAAGGCAGGACTGACTGGGGCGCTGATGGTAGACTGTAGCCACGGCAATTCCGAAAAAGATTTCCGGCGTCAAGGTCAGGTGCTGGCGGATGTGGTGAGTCAGATTCAAGCCGGTAACCGCTCGATTATCGGGGTGATGCTGGAAAGTAATCTGCATGAGGGAAACCAGTCAGCAGAGCAGCCGCGTGAGCAGATGCGCTATGGTGTGTCAGTCACCGACGCCTGCATTAACTGGGAAGAAACGGAACAGATCTTGTGCCGGATCCATAAAGAGTTAGCGCCGCACCTGAATGCGCGTCAGGCGGCGGCATAAAGCCCAATAAGAGGATACACAATGGTGGCTGAACTGGCACAACTGCGCGAGCAAATCGATGCGGTAGATCAGGAGATGCTGGGTCTGTTAGCCCGGCGTCTGGAGCTGGTACGACAGGTGGGCGAAGTGAAAAGCCGCTGTGGTCTGCCGATTTACGTTCCAGAGCGTGAGGCCAGCATGTTGGCGGCTCGACGCGATGAGGCGCAGCGCCTTGGCGTGTCGCCAGATCTGATTGAAGATATTTTGCGCCGCGTGATGCGCGAGTCTTACTCCAGCGAAAATGACAGCGGTTTTAAGACCGTTAATCCCGCGCTGCGACCGATTGTGGTGATTGGTGGGCGCGGACAATTAGGCCAGCTGTTCTGCCAGCTGTTTACCTTATCCGGTTATCAGGTCCGGGTGCTGGAAAAAGAGGATTGGGCCAAAGCAGAAACCTTGCTGGCAGATGCCGGCATGGTGGTGGTGAGTGTGCCCATTTGCCTGACCGAAGAGGTGATTGGCCACCTGCGCTACTTGCCGGAGGATTGTATTTTAGCCGATCTGACCTCGGTGAAGCAGCAGCCATTGCAGGCGATGCTGGCTGTCCACCGTGGGCCGGTGGTCGGTTTGCACCCGATGTTTGGCCCGGATGTATCCAGCTTGGCTAAGCAAGTGGTGGTGGCTTGTGATGGCCGTGAGCCACAGGCGTATGCGTGGTTGTTAGAGCAGATTAAAATTTGGGGCGCGCGGGTACACCGTTTACCTGCCGAGCAGCACGATCGGGCCATGACGCTGATCCAAGCACTGCGCCATTTTGCTACCTTTGCCTATGGCTCGCATCTGGCACAGGAAAATGCCGATTTGGAGCAGTTGTTGGCGCTCTCGTCACCAATTTACCGGTTGGAGCTGGCGATGGTCGGGCGGCTGTTTGCCCAAGACCCACAGCTGTACGCGGACATTATTCTGGCCCAGCCACAGAATCTGGCGATGATCCGCCGTTTCCATCAGCGTTTTGGTGAAGCCATTGAGTTACTTGAGCATCAGGATAAGTCGGCGTTTATGCAGCGTTTTGCCGAGGTGGCCGAGTGGTTTGGGGACTATGCCGAACAGTTTCAGGCCGAGAGTCGTGTTCTACTGCGCCAAGCCAATGACTCGTTGGTGCATCGGGCGTAATCTCAGTGTTAGAACGAGATGAGCGTACTGAGGGGCTGGATAAGCGCTTGAGCTAAGATGTTGCGCTAAAATATCGAGTATTGAGATAAGAAAAAGCGGCGCCTGCGCCGCTTTTTTTATGGTCTTTTATGGCCGCGACGTGCGCTGATCACGTCGCGATGTCTTGCGTTGAAGGCCGCTATTTAGCGCAGCGTTTGCATCAGCTCGCCGAAGGCGAGCGCGTCCAATGCCGAAGGGGGAATGGACGCGGTATCGCGGCCGCTGCTGTAGTCCTCTCCCGGTAGGGCCAAGGGGAGTAGCACGCCATGCGCGCCAGCACTGCGCGCGGCCTGCACTAACGCGGGCAGCAACATGGCATCGGCAGCAAACGCCGCGGGCGCGATGACGACTGGCATGTCGGCTTGTCGGCACAGGGCTGCGGTAGTCACCAGATCCCAGACTGGGGTTTGCTGTGGGTTACTCTGCATGCCGGTATCACACAAAATCACCTGCTGATTTCCCTGACTGCGGACAGTATCAGCCGCAGCTAGCAGAGCGTGGTTATCCATCTCTGGCGCGCGGCTGAGCATCACCGGACAGGGCGTTTTACCGGCGGCTTGTAACAGGGTCTGGTTATGCATCGCCTGTGGCGGGATGTACAGCAGATCGGCTTTGGCGGCGAGCGTGGTGAGATGGGCCGTGCCGGTCACCGGAAGCAGCAACGGCAGCTGATAGCGGCGGCTGATGTCGCGCAGTAAATCGGTCAGCGCCTGCTGGGTCGTGGCGCTGGTCAAGGCGTCTTCCGGGAGCGTCGGTGGCAGACAGAACAGTGCGCCGCCAAACTGTTTGACGGTGGCGGCACTTTGCAGCAAGGCTTCACGGCCAGCCGTATGCGTCGGCCCGGCAAATACCCGGAAGGGTTGTTGACCGCCGAGTGTGACGGCGCCGATGCGAACATTGCGGCAATGGGCTGAACGTGCGGGTGTGGTTTCGGTTAGTGTATCGAGGTGTGTGTCGGAGCCAGATTCCGTGACGACCGGCTGGATGCTCAGGCGCACGGCTTCGCGCGAGTGAGGGATATGCGCCTCCGGCGGTACCTCGGTCGGGATCACGGTTTCCGATGGATAGCAGCCCAATACTTTGACATAACGAGTTTGCCGACTTAACAGACGTAGCGCCGATTGCATACGCGCTTCGCTGAGGTTGCCTTCCACGTCCAGATAAAACATCTCCTCCCACGGGCGACCATTAATCGGGCGCGATTCGAGCTTGCTCATGTTGATGCCGTGATCGCGCAAGATCAACAGCGCTTCCACTAACGAACCGGCATGCTGCGCGGTAGACATGATCAGAGTGGTTTTTGCGCTAACCTGAGCCGCCACGTCTACGGGTTCGCGTGCCACCACGATAAAGCGGCTGATGTTTTCCTGTTGGTTGGCGATGTTGCCTTGCAGCGCATGCAGGCCATACAGCTCGCCACCTTCAGCGTTGCTGATGGCCGCTACATGTGGCGATTGCAGCTGTGCCACTTTTTGCATCGCGTGCGAAGAGCTTTCGCAAAACTCCAGCTGCACCTGACCGAGGGTCGCGAGAAACTGACTGCACTGTTGCAGTGGCTGTGGATGGCTGTACACGGTATGGATCTGATCGGCGCTGGTGTCTTGTGCCACCAGCAGGCAGTGCTCAATTGGGTGGGTGAGTTCACCGACAATCGACAGCTGGGTGTGCTGTAGCAAGTCGTAGACTTCGTTGATAGAGCCGGAGCTGGTGTTTTCAATCGGTAGCACACCGTAATCGGCCTGACCTTGTTCGACTTGCTTGAGAATTTCATCAAAGGTGCGACAGCTGATCTCCACTAACCGACCGGTATGGCGGGCCGCGTATTTACGGGCGGCCAGATGGGAGTAAGAGCCACGCATGCCGAGAAAGGCCACTTTATGCTGCTGGGTTTGTGCTGGGTTGAGCTGTTGTTGCAGATAGGCTTGTTGGGTCAGCACCGAGTCTTCAATGATCGTGTGGTAAATCTGGGTGACGTAGTGCGGATCCAGTTGCAGCTCATGTGCCTGTTGGATCAGGGCGCTGAGTAGGATCTGCTCACGCTCGGTATCGCGCAGCGCAGTCAGGCTTTTCTCCTTGCTACGGGCGACATCCAGTGCCAGCTGGCGGCGTTCGGCCAGCAATTTGAGCAGCGAACGATCTAGCTGGCTGATGTGCTGACGGATCTGGGTTAAGTCCTGACTCATGGTGTACATCCTTGCAGTGCGTGAAACGGGTAAAAAAAAGCCTCCCGTGGCGGGAGGCTGGTTTGTTCGTCTTGGTTTTCTCTTGCGCGTAACGAACCGGCCTCCTAATGTGGGCGGCTAAAAAAAATGAAAAAGAAAACCATGAAAAACAAAGGCATAATAAAATAAACCGGACAATAAAAACCATAAGCTGGTTTTAAAGTAGCCAGAAGGCCAGTCTCTTGTCAACGGATTTATCGGTGAGATTACCGGCGCGCTGTATGCCAGTGCGGTGAGAGGCGAGCTATCTAACGAAAAACGCACCCTTGCGGGTGCGCTCTCCTGAAATTTAACCTGATAATAAATCGGAACCGCTATCTCTTATGCCACCGTTTACTTTACAAGTACTTACGCGTTGGCGTTGTGTGCTGATTGCAGGTGACTAAGATTTACTCGGGTTCCCGAGGCTCAATGGTTATTGCGTGATTTCGGCATTGTCCTCTTCAATCACTTCGCCCACTTCTTCTTGCAGACGGTTTGCTTCTTTCACGCTTTGCATGGAGCGACGCGATTCACCTTTATGTTGCAGTTTGTTCAGCTGACGTTCCAGTTTCAGCAGCATTTCGTTGATGGCTGCATACATATCATGGTGTTCAGCGCTAGCAACCAGCTGACCATTGGCAATACCGATATTGGCTTCGGCGAGAAATTCACCTTGGGGCGTTTTCCCCAGTATCACGTGCGGTTTGATTAACGGAGTTTGCCATTTTTCCAGTTTGGTCAGACGGTCTTCGACATGTTCGCGGATAGCCGGAGTGATGTCCATTTGTTTACTGGTAATGTTAACTTTCATAGGCTTACCTCTTGTCTATCCCGCCATTGGGCTTAACTTCAGAATACTGAAGCTGGATAAATAAAGTGTGATTTAGATCACATTATTTTGTTGATGAACATTCTGTTAAACAAAGTGTGAGTTGGTTGAGTAAATTTGACACGGTGGGCTTGCTGTTATGCAAACAGTGGGGCAGGATGGGAGAGTTAAAGCGCAAGATACGGCAAGGCTTTTGTATTTTTTCGTTTTAAAAACAGCGTATTGAATAAATTAAAGCCAGCTTCCCTGCATCTCCTTTCCTTGTTTACTTTGTTTATCCGCTTGTTTACCCGTGTTATTTACCCATGTTGTTTATCTATGTTGTCTACTCGTGTTGCTTACCCGCGTTTATCTGCGAAACGCCGTTGGTTTGGCTGGGGTGACTGGGCTGTATATGACGAGGTTTTAAACTAGAAAACAGGTTATCCGCTTGGCTCTGGGAGTGATGAGCATAAAAAACGCGCCCGAAGGCGCGTTCTAACGGTGGTGAACGGTGTGGCAGGGCCTTATCAGGCATTGACCGGATTCACCGGGTTGGCCGCAATCAGCTTGGTCACTTTGGCCGCTTCGGTGGTCAGCCCCAGTTTTTGGTAGGCATTTTCCATCAGTGGCAGTGCTTCACGGGCCGCTTGAGTATCTGGATAATCGCGCAGTATCTGCTCGACGCGATTAATCACCGCGACATACGCGCCACGTTTGGTATAGTACTCGGCCACGGACAGCTCATGCTTGGCCAGACGGTTCTTTAGGAACACCAGACGGGCGTGAGCATCAGCCGCATACTGGCTGTTAGGGTAACGCTGGATCAGCATCGTGAAATCACGGAATGCCTGACGGGCGTGATCTGGGCTACGGTCAGAGCGGTCAATACCGAACATGCCGTGCAGCAGGTTGTTATCGTAGGCCATATCGGTCAGACCACGCATATACAGCACGTAGTCCGCTTGCGGCGACGTTGGGTTCAGACGCAGGAAACGGTCGATAGAAGCCATCGCCAAGGCCAGATCGGCTGACTTATAATAAGCGTAGATCAGATCAAGCTGGACTTGCTGGGAATAAGGGCCGAACGGATAGCGGTTATCCAGAGCTTCCAATTGGGTGATGGCTTCGCGGAAGTTACCGTCCTGCAATTTTTGTTGCGCGGTGGCATAGAGTTCGGACGGTGGCACATCCGGTACGGTTTCCTTGGTGTTGGAGCATCCTGCTAACGTGACGGCAAGAGCAACTGATACCATCAGGGCTGTAATACGCTTCATGACGTTCTCGATCATCCTCAAGTGGCTTGTGGGAGTCTTTTGGTTAAGATCCCAGCAAAGAAAATGTACAATTGCCGGCTATTCTAAACGGCATGCCGTTAAAACCCAACGTTAATACACTCAACGTTAATAAAGAAGTTGCGACATGGCACAACAAATTGAACTTACTGCAACAGTGGCTTACCAGCAACTCGGACAACGCTTAGACCAAGCGCTGGCAGAGTTGTTCCCGGACTACTCCCGCTCGCGCATTAAAACCTGGATTCAGGATGGCAGCGTTCGGGTTGACGGTACTGTCGTCGATCGCCCACGGGAAAAGGTCC
>JBOFCH010000196.1:0-4290 GCA_051645985.1 Plesiomonas sp.
CAGCGCGATATCATTGGCAATATCCAAGTGATATTCAAAGAAGTTTAAATTTAACCGCAAGTGACCCAGCTTTATATCTAACACCGAGTTATTATTGGCAAAAGCATGCAGCGGTAAATTTTCATTGAGTGCGCTGATGTCTTTGCACAGATCGAGACCGTATTTATCCCAGTCAAAAATAACAGCACAAATACGCGGGTTATTTTCAATCACTTTTAATAAATCTGCGGCATCAGAAGGGTAAATAACATGGAATCCGCGTTTTTGTAGCTCAATATCCAGCTCTTGTAATGGAGCTTCTTTAAAGTAGGCATCCACATTACTTAAAATAGCAACGATGTTCATCTAAATCCCTCGCATGTTTATGGCGGCCTAAATCAGGCCGCCGGTATAAACGTTTTTTTTGGATTTACATTTTTACGCTTGTGGCTGTTTAGCAGCTTCGCGTTTGGCCACTTTGCGGACATAAAACATTAAGATAATCAGCGAAACGATAAAGGTACCGGCCAGTGGCCCTTGTTCGCCACCTGCCAAGGCGATGAAACAGAAGGCACTACCCAGTACACCGGCCAGTAAGCTGAGCATGTTTTTCACATTGGCGCCTTCCATCCGGATCAAGTTGATACAGGAGTAGAAGTACGGCAGCATGGTTAGCAATACCGCGATACTGGTGATCTGGGTAAACAGGTTAGCCGCACTGCCGCCTTGAGAGCCGAGGAATGCCACCAAAATCATTAAGACAGTCATTTTGATGGAAGCCAGAATCAGCCCTTTACGTGGAATACCGGATTCTGACATCTCGCCATACACGGCCGGGAAGTTGCCATCTCTGGCGGAACGGGCGCCAGCTTGACCAACCAGCATCATCCACGATCCTAAAGAGGTCAGACAGGCCAGCGCAGTAAACAGGGATACAACGCCGTTAGCCCAGCTACCCACCATCATTGATGCCGCCATACCGAACGGCGCACCGGATTTGGCCAGCTCTTCAGCGGGGAACATGCCGCTGATAGCCTGAGTTGCCGCGATATAAACCAGACCGGCCAGTGCAGTACCCAGCATGGTAGCCAGCGGTACAGTGCGTTTCGGGTTATCGACCAGACCGGTACTGACCGATGCCGATTCTACCCCGATAAACGCCCACAGACACAGAATAACGGCCTGAGTGATGGCGGTTGAATCCGGTTTAGCCGAGACGTTCCAGCTGGCGGCATAGGTGTGGGGATCAAACCAGAACCAGCCGAACAGGGCGGTTCCCACCACGGGGATCAGCACCAGCACCACCCCCATGGTGGTCAGTCGGCTGACGAATCCCCCGCCGAGCAGGTTGACGAAGGTGAAGAACCAGACGATAGCAATAGAGGCGACTGCCGCTGGAACGTGTTCGTTTAAGATAGGGAAAAAGGTCGACAGATAAGATACGGCGGTGATGGCGATGGCCAGATTACCAATCCAGTTAGCGTGGTAGTACAGTACCCCAGTTTGGAAACCGAAGATGGGGGCTACTTCACCGGCATAGGCTATCGGACCACCGGCTTGTGGGTTCGTGGTGGCCATCCGTGCATAAACATAAGCCAGGGCCAGCGCACCCACCAGTGAAATCAGCCAACTATAAATGGTAATCGAACCGTATGCAGCCAGACTGGAAGGCAATAATGCGATACCACTGCCCATCATATTACCGGCCACCAAGCCGGTACAGGCAATTAAGCCTATTCTTTTGGTGCTTTCAGATGACATATATGCGCTCCGGTTTCATTTTCGTTAATACATTAGTCGCCCTGCGTTTGTGATCGCCGAAATAAATACATTACGTCATATATACGGAGCGTGAATAACCCCGTAAGTTGGCATTGTTTTAAAATCCGGTAAGTTACCCAGATTTGTGTCAGAAAAATTAGCGTGGTTTTATTTGGCGCTATCCAAAGCGTGTACGATGAAGCTGATTTTTGCAAAGCGGAATACAAATAAATAATTATGGTTGTCAGGTTTTAAATTAATACTGAGTGTTTCGTTATTTAATTAATTACGTATTAACTCTATTTTATGCAGAGAATGCATCATTGTTTTTATTATCTTTTACGAACAATGTGACAACTTTATTCTGTTTGTTTTATTTTCGAGTGCGGTGTGAGGGAAAAGCGGCGTCTAATTTTTTCAACTTTTCCGATTTCCCCGATTTTTTCTGCTTTGGCGGTGTGTGCGCTATCCTCGCGTTGAGGCCGCGCATCTACTACATCCACCACATCCTCCAGATTCATCCTATTTGCCACATCAAAGTTAAGGGCAATATCTTGTGTGCCGTCGTGAGACTGCTCGCCAAGTTAACCAAGAGAAAAGACAGTACGACGGCGTATTGAGCGGAAATCGTCAGTCTGAAGGTGGCATGCTGACTGCATTTATTCAAAGATCAGTCAGAAAATATACAAAAGACTGTATATCTGTGTAAATTTACAGTGTTGCCCTTTAATCGTAGTGGTAGGTGGTTATAATCATCACCCAACTTTGTCTATACGTGATTTTCTGCTGTAACCCTCATGACCACACACACAACCGCTCCGGTGCGCTTTCCGAAAGAATGGTTTGCGCTAACCATTGTTTACAGTTTTACCGGCGCCGCTATTTTGGCTTCGATTATTTTTTCCCTGTTGCTGTTTTTATCGATCGACAATAACCCGTTGATGAAATGGTTGTTCGGGGCGCTGGCTGTTATTTTTGAGCTGGGTAAGTTTTATGTCTGGTATGAGTTCGGTGAGCGTCGCGCCCGCCGGGATATCAGTGGGGCGTTGTCGGCGTTGGTGTTTTATTCGATTCTGGCGGCGATCTCCATTGGCGGGAGTATCGGCGGCATTAACAGTGCGACCAATACAGCGCTGAATATTCAGGCTCAACATCAGCGGGAAACTGCGCGTTATGATGAGCAGATTGCAGCGATTGAGCGCCAGATCAAACTCAATGAAACCGCGGCGATGAAGTACATCGAGCTGGATCGGATCTCCAGCGGAGTGAAGCGGATGCAAGAGGCCAACACGGCATTGCGTTTGCAGCAAGATAAGCTGCGTCTGGAGCGTGATGCGCGTCCGGTCAGTGAGCAATCCTCGATGCTGGGCCTCATGAGCAGCTTGGCCGATGGTTTGCATTGGTCGGTGGCGCAGGTACAGTTTGCGCTGGTGTGTTTTTTGTCATTGCTGCTGGATGTGTTTGCCGCATTCTTTGTGGGCCTGATTGGCGAGGAAAACCGTTTCCGCCGTCGTTGGATGGCTGAGCAACAGGAAAAGGCACGACAAGCTGAAGGGGAGGCCGCGATAGCCGCCGAGTCAGAAGCGATGGCATCAGAATTACCGGCCGAGCCGCCACTGACACCGTTTGAGCGAGTACGTAATGCACTGCTAAATGGACAGCTGCGTTGCAGTAAAAAGCAGGTCGCTCAAGAGTTGCAGTTGCCGCCAGAGCATGTGGACAACATTTTTCACCAGCTAATGGAGCAGGGGATCTTAGGGCAGCGCCCTAACCGGCACTATTATGTGAATAGCGCCATTGAGTGAGTCCAGTTGCATATAAAGCGATTTTGGCCAAAATAAGCAATTCAACATTTCATTAGCCATTAGCGACTAGTGCATTTCATACCCAAAGCCGGACTCAGCAACGCTGATTCCGGCTTTTTGCTGACGGCAATCAGACCGCGGATGATGGCGCGATTATTCACGGACTTTAGAGCCGGGAATGCGTATAATAGACCACAATTTTTCTTGAAATCAGAGACACGATGAAAGCATTGTTTGCAACAACAGCCCGGGGATTGGAAGAACTGCTGAAAACGGAGCTGGAGAGCCTCGGAGCACAAGAGTGTAAGCTGACACAAGGCGGCGTACATTTCAAAGGGGACATGACTATCATGTACCGCAGCATGATGTGGAGCCGTCTGGCATCCCGCATTCTGTTGCCTCTGGCGACCTTCAAGGTGTTCAGTGAGCTGGATTTATACCTCGGGGCAGGCAGTGTGAGCTGGCAGGACATGTTCGATGTAAACGACACGTTCGCCGTCGATTTTACCGGTACTAACAACGAGATCCGTAACAGCCAATTTGGTGCGGTACGGGTGAAAGATGCGATTGTTGACCATTTCAGCCGCAAAACCGGCCAGCGCCCGAATGTCGAGCGCCAAGATGCCGATATCCGTATCAACGTTTACCTGAATCGTGATGAAGCGGTGATGTCACTGGACTTGTGCGGCGACAGCCTGCACCAGCGTGGTTATCGTGATCGCACCGGCGCGGCGCCGTTGAAAGA
>JBOFCH010000197.1:0-8208 GCA_051645985.1 Plesiomonas sp.
CATCAGCCCGTTTATAGATATTCGGATCATGAATTTCCATAAAACTTTGTGGCCGCGCCAGCGGTTCAAAGCCGTACTTGTTGTACAGCGCATGGGCATCGCTGGTCGTCAGCACAAAGCGACGTAGTCCCTGTAAATCAGGATGCTCCATCACTGTCTCCAACATAGAGCCGGCAATGCCTTGCCCACGGCAACTTTCCACGACAAACACATCACACAGATAAGCAAAGGTCGCGTAGTCAGAAATGACCCGGCAAAAACCGACCGGCTCGTTCCCTTTCAACGCGGTGAAACACAGAGAGTGATCCAGCCCGCGTAGCAGGGTTTCCCGTGGAATACGGCGTGCCCAACCGCTCTGGCCAGACAAAAATTGATAGACCAGCTCATCATCCACATCTTTACGCTGATCGGAAATGTGTATCTCTTGCATGCTCATACTCCGTGGGCGGGTAAGCCTATAGAGTGAGCATATCCTAATTACTACAGATATACAGGGGGAGCCGGGTTAAATTTGTTTATCTGTATCGCAAAATATTACAGGGAATTCAGCCGATTATATGAGAGTCTCGGCATGATAAGAGGGCGATATTTTTTTATTGTGGCTTGTGTCCCATGCGCTATTATGCAATTTCCATGCATGAAAATTTTAATAATTAGAGGGAAACGTTACATTTCTTCGCTCGCCTGCGGTAGGAGAATCCGCTAAAAACAGGAAAATATAAAGGGTATGGTTGATCAAAATATAAGGAAAAGTGGAATGTCGTTGTGTTCAACGTCGCTGCAATGGAAAGCCTGTACTTTTGCGCAGCTCGCCGCGACTGAACTCTACCAGTTGTTACAGTTGCGCGCGGAAGTGTTTGTGGTTGAACAAGCGTGCGCCTATCAGGATATGGATGGGTTAGATCTGCTGCCTCATACCTATCACGTGCTGGGTTATGCGGGTGAAGAGCTAGCGGCATATTTGCGTATCATGGCCCCGGGTACGGTCAGACACGGTGAACGAGATTCGACGATGCCGGTAATTGGTCGCGTGATCACCCGCGCGCCGTATCGTGGCAAAGGGATCGGGCATGCGCTGATCGAGCAGGGCATTGCGCGCTGTGAACAATACTGGCCGGGGGCTGCAATTCATCTTAGTGCGCAGGCGCACTTACAAGGCTACTACGGCCAGCATGGTTTTGTAGCTTGTGGTGAGGGGTATCTGGAAGATGGGATCCCGCATATCGGTATGAACCGCTCGTCTTATTAAGCCTTAGTGACCTTATCAAGCCTCAGTTACCGGCACCACGAGGGTCGGTGACTGAGGGGATCACGGCAGGTTATAAAACTAAAAGTCACGTTATTAATTGTTACTGTTGTTGAAAGTTTAAACATTGCGTGCAGAGGGAAAATAAATTTATGTGATCGATCTCTCTTTCTTGCGTTATAAATCTCCCTATCCCCTATAAAAAGTGTGATTTAGGACTCGACCAATGGCTGCCAGTCGCTATAATGGCGCCCTCTTATTGGTAGGGCAACTTATTGCACATCTTGTTGTTTGTATTCCTCCGGGTGTATGCAGATAACTTGCCGCTTTACTGCTCTACCAGACAGAGTGAATAACAGTAATTCCGGCGTCTGGCAGCCCATATCAAAAATTAATCAGACAGTCAGCGCTGAAACTAAAAACCTTTTTCGCAGAGGTTGAAACACCGCGATAACAACTGCTGGAACAGCAGTTGCAGACAATATATCAGGCTCATCTCCGAGCAATTTTCCATTGGATGGTTATTTGTTGCCCCAGGCTTTGGCAGGGCACAACTGTATGTGTTTTTTATCGCACTCTAGCTCACGTTGTGGCTTGAATCGTTTCAACCTACTGATAACGTTTTTTTATAGATAATTTGAAGATAAACCTATGGACAAAACAGTAGCGAAACAAGCAACGACTCAAGGCGCCAATGCGGCGACCATGAAGTGGAACAAAAGTGACATCACTTGGATGCTGGGCCTGTACGGTACCGCAGTGGGTGCAGGTACGCTGTTCCTGCCTATCGAAGCGGGTATCGGCGGGATCTGGCCTCTGCTGGTGATGGCGATTCTGGCTCTGCCAATGACCTTCTTTGCACACCGTGCACTGTGCCGCTTCGTACTGTCCGGCTCTGGCCGTCAGGGCGATGACATCACCGAAGTGGTGGAAGAGCATTTTGGCTCTACCGCGGGTTATCTTATCACCTTCTTGTATTTCTTCGCGATCTACCCGATCTTGTTGGTATACAGCGTGGCGATCACTAACACCGTAGAAAGCTTCATGCTGAACCAGCTGCACATGACGCCACCTCCGCGTATGATCCTGTCTCTGGTGCTGATCGTGGGTTTGATGGCGATTGTTGCCTGCGGTGAGAAACTGATCGTGAAGGCGATGAGCATTCTGGTATTCCCGTTCGTGGCGGTACTGGTGATGATGTCGCTGTTCCTGATCCCAGAGTGGAACACGGCGATTTTCCACTATGTTCCGGCAGGTGGTAGTGGTATCGGTAACGTGCTGAAAACCCTGTGGCTGGTGATCCCGGTAATGGTGTTCTCTTTCAACCACTCACCGATCATCTCCTCTTTCGCGGTTGAGCAAAAGCAGCAGTACGGTGATATGGCGGATGCGAAAAGCTCCCGTATCCTGATGATGAGCCACATCATGATGGTGATCACCGTGATGTTCTTCGTATTCAGCTGTGTCCTGAGTCTGTCTCCGGCAGAGCTGGCACAAGCGAAGGCCGATAACATCTCTATCTTGTCTTACTTGGCAAACAAGTTCCAGAACCCGCTGATTGCGTATCTGGCACCACTGATTGCGTTTGTGGCTATCACCAAATCGTTCTTGGGTCACTATCTGGGTACCCGTGAAGGTCTGAATGGTTTGATCCTGAAAGCGGCGCGTCGTAAGGGTAAAACCGTGGGTATCAATACCCTGAACCGCATCACCGCAGTGTTCATTCTGCTGACCACTTGGGCTGTTGCAACGTGGAACCCAAGCATCTTGCACATCATTGAAATGCTGGGTGGTCCGGTAATCGCTCTGCTGCTGTTCATCATGCCAATGTATGCAGTACGCAAAGTACCAGCCATGAAGAAATATGCTGGCGCGCCAAGCAACATCTTCGTGACCTTTATCGGTTGTGTGGCTATCTCGGCAATCTTCTACACCCTGTTCCATTAATGCGCTTTGCTGTGGTGTCACTGATGTTGAAAATGGCACAGCAGTAAGTAATTTGAACAGAGTGAACAACGGCATCCTACGGGGTGCCGTTTTTTTTGTCGTTTGTTTTAGGCTAACGGGATAACAGCAAGGGAGATGACCAGAGAAATAACATGAGGGAAGAAGAGGTTCGGTAACAGACCAAATGTGCCTGTTACCGAAAAAGAAGCACTTAAGAGATTGGTAAGATAGAGCTGAGAAGCCGTGTTATAACGCGGTATCAACCAGCGACAGGCGGCAACCAGCCGAAAGTTGATGCCAGCTGTACCCCGATAATGGCAATACCGGTTGTAAAGACCACCACCAAACCGACAGCGCCTCCGGCAACCCGATAACCCTGAGCATGTTGAGCGCGGGTTTTCCACGCCATGGCGGCCGGTAACAACAGTGCCAGTACCGCCAGCGCAATGGCCGCATAACCCAGAGCCATCACAAAACCCTGCGGGTAGAACAAAGCAAAAATCAGCGGTGGCGTGAACGTCAGCACCCCAGTTTGTAAACGGCCAGAGGTAGAATCACTGCGACGACAGGCATCCGCCAGAAAATCGAACATCCCCAGCGTCACCCCCAAGAAAGAGGTGGCCAATGCCATATCGGCAAAGATGCGAACAGCCACATCCACTTTCGGATTAGCGACGACCCGATCGACCGCCTGCATCAGTCCGGTGAGGTTCGGATTTTCCGCTAAAATGCTGCCCATCGCTGACTGACTGATAGCGCCGTGGGTCGCCAGCTGCCACAGGATATAGGCAAACAGAGGGATCGCACTGCCGATAATCAGCACCACACGCAGTTTACGGGTATCGCCATCTAAGTAACGAACCAAACTCGGGATACTGCCGTGAAAGCCAAACGAGGTGAAGATAACCGGGATGGCGGAGAGTACCAGCCCTTGTTGCAGCGGCATCGCCAGTAAATTTGGCCCTTCCACATGAGGCAGCATCAACACCAGCATCAGAACCAGCGCGACCACTTTAATAGAGAACAACACGCGGTTCAGCGCATCCACGGCACGGGTGCTGATGCAAACCGCTCCGCCCAGCAACAGGGTAAACAGCAGGGTGCCTTGTAATGGGCTAATTTCAATATTAACCCAGCGTTGCAAGTTGTGTGACAGCTGATCACCGCCACCGGTGATATACGCTGCGATCAGCGCGTACATCAAAAAGGCCATGCTGCCACTGGCAATCCAGCGACCACCAGTGCCGAAACATTGCTCGGCCAAAGATCCAAGACCGGCATTGGCGGCGGAATACTGATGCACCTCCAACAACATCAGTGCGCTGTAACACATCAGCGCCCACAGGCTCACCATCATAATAAAGGTGGCTCCAAAACCAATTCCGGCGGAGGCCAGCGGCATAGCAAGCATACCGGCCCCGATAGTTGTTCCGGCAACAATCAAAATGCTGCCTAACAAGCGACTTTTCACTGTCTAACTCCGTTAGTTATTATCGTTTTCACATTCAACCGGCGACGGCCGGCAGCCACCCACTGGCGGTGGCAATCTGTACGGCGATGACAAACACCCCCAGTGTAGCGACTAAAATCAATCCCGCAGTTCCCCCGGTGACACGGTAGGTACTGTTCCCGGCGCGACGGGCTTTCCAGACCATCGCCGCGGGGAGCAGCAAGGCCAGAATCGCCAGCGGGATCGCCGCATAACCCAATGCCAGAATAAACCCCTGCGGATAGAACAGGGCGAACAGCACGGGAGGAATAAACGTGAGCAAACCGGTTTGCATCCGACCGGATGGACGGTTATTGCGACGGGTAGCATCGGCCAGAAAATCAAACAGCGCCAGAGAAACCCCGAGGAATGAGGTCGCCAGTGCCATATCGGCAAAAATACGTACCGCCATATCCACGCTGCGGTTTTGTACCACCGAGTCTACCGTCTGCATGAGTCCGCTTAGCGTTGGGTTAACGTCTAGGATCTGGGTAAACGCTTGCTGGCTGATAGCGCCGTGGGTCGCCAATTGCCACAAGATATAAATGACCAACGGAATGGCGCTGCCGGTAATGAACACAAAACGCAGTTTCGCCGCATCACCATCCAGATAGCGCACTAAGCTGGTGGTGCAGATATGAAAACCAAAGGAAGTGAAGAAGACTGGCAGCGCCGATAGCAGTAACAGATTCTGTACTGGCATGGCGGTCAGGTTTTGGCCTTCTACGTGTGGGATCAGCAAAAACAACACCAGCGCCAGTGCCACCAGCTTGATGCTGAATAACACGCGGTTAAAGGAGTCCACCAACCGGGTGCTGATGCACACCGCGCCACCCAGTAACAAGGTAAACAGCAGTGCACCTTGTACCGCAGTCAGCTGCAAGCCAAACCAGCGTTCCAGATTGTGCGTCAGTTGGCCACCGCCTCCAGTGACATAGGCGGCAGTCAGGGCATACATCAAAAACAACATGCTAAAGCTGATGAGCCAGCGTCCCGGTTTACCCAGATAACGTTCGGCCAAGACACTCAACGCCGGAATATCGGGTGCGGAGAGATGCACTTCGACCAACATCAAGGCGCTGTAGCACATTAATGCCCAAAGGGCGAACATCATAACAAGGGTAGGGAGAAAACCGATCCCGGCGGACGCCAACGGCATGGCTAGCATACCGGCACCAATCGTAATTCCTGCAACAATAAGAACGCTACCTAAAACCCGGCTTTTCACTGGCAACTCCGTGTGGATGTCGATTAAACGGTAGGTTAAAAAGCAGACAAAATGTTTTTGTATATGCGTTTTAACTGCTATTTAACATTAAGGCTAAATTTAATCTGCCAGTCTGGTTTAATGGCAAACTAATATTCTGGAGATTAAATAAGAAGCGCGCCGCTGTCAAATCTGGTTTGCGGTGTAATTTAATGTTTACAGTTTGATTTTTCAGAGAGAATTCAGGGAAATTTTTCGATAGTTGATTATTTTTGATGTAAAAATAACGATACAGTTTTCCGCCTTACTAATGAAAAGCCATAAAACCATGCTTAGTTAGATAAATACGCTATTATTTAGCGGAGTTAACAGAACTAAAGTGAATTTTTTGTTTTTTATTAGCGGGTTAAGATATACCCAAGCCACATGATGCTGCACGAATGCGGTCAACACCGCCTGTTGCATCATGTCGGCAGGATATATTGATGTAGATTGATAGATATAGATTGATAATAGAAAGGGTATCGAACGCTGACAGAAATAGGCTGAGACATGTCAGGTGCCGGGTTTAAGGGAAGCGAGCAAAGCATGAGCACCCCGTTGAGAGTTGAGATGATCAGTACCGGCAACGAAGTGTTGCACGGTGAAATAATAGACAGTAACGCAGCATGGTTAGCACAGAAGCTGTATCAGGCCGGTTTACCTTTGGCATACCGCAGTACAGTGGGTGATGATATCAATGCGCTGGTGAGTTGCTTTTTAGCCCGCAGCCATGAAGCTGATATTGTGATTGTCAACGGAGGGCTGGGGCCAACCTGTGACGATCTCAGCGCCGAAGCTGCTGCTCGGGCATTTAATCAACCCCTCGTTCTCAACCATCCTTGGTTGGAGCGTTTGCGTCAGCGTTATGAAAAAACCGGCCGACCGATGCCGGACTCGAACCGCAAACAGGCATTGTTACCGCAACATGCCGTACTGGTAGATAATCCGGTCGGGACGGCGTGCGGATTTATGCTGACACTCCCGCAGTGCATGATGTTTTTCACCCCAGGGGTGCCGCAGGAGTTTAAAGTGATGGTCGAGCAGCAGATCCTGCCGATCATTCAGCAGCGTTTTAATTTACCTCCGGCACCGATCTGTTTGCGCGTGACCTCGTTTGGTCTCAGTGAAAGTGGCATTGCTGATCGTCTGCAACATCTGGATGTGCCGCCCGATGTTATGCTGGGTTATCGCTCGGCGATGCCATTTATCGAAATTAAAGTATCTGGCCCGGCAACTCGGCATAATCACATGCTGCGGCTGATGAATCAGATCTCCGATGTTCTGGAAGACAATATTGTCTTTTCTGGTGAAGGCTCATTACCTGAACAGATAGGGGATTTTCTCGCCTTGAGTAAAATTACCCTCTCTTTATCCGAAACCTTTACCGGCGGTGTGGTTGCTGCCACCTTACAAGATGACAAACGCACCGCTTTAGCCTTACGTCAGGGCTGGGTTATCGGGCAAACCGATCAGCGCTTACCGGATAATCAGAAGCTGTTAGGGCATGCCATTGCGATGGCAGAAGCGTGTCGTGAGCGCACTGGCGCGGATGTCGGGCTGGCGACATCCCGTATTCTGGTGGTCGATAATCACATCGAAGTGGCGGTCGCGCTGGCGGATAAGCGTAATGAGTATGGCCAACGGGTACGTTTACGGGTGCGTCATGCCTCAGAGCAACGGGTCGTCGTCACCACGTTGTTGCTGGACATGCTGCGCCGTTATCTGGAAGCGCGTGAGGTTTTTGGCACCTATGAGTGGATTGAGCCACAAGAAGTGCTGACTATTCCGAAAGGGGATGTTCCGGCTTAGCATTCAGCGGGCTTGGCGTTAACAGTGCACTTGCTCTGATGCTAACTATGCTTAACTTTGCACGGATAATGTGCCGAGTTCAGTTGCTGGGTGTTCGCTATCAGCGGAACGTCTAGCTTCGGCGTAAAGACCAATATGCAGATCAGTTTGCGGTACACAGCAGCAGGGCAAGATTTCATCCTCGCCGATAAAAGCCAGTGGCGTCGTCAGATAGCGTACTTGCCCGTGATACAGACGAGTGCGGCAGGCACCACAAAAACCGGCACGGCATTGCGATTCCACCGGTTGACGATGGTGCTCCAGCGTCTCTAGCAAGGTCATGTTCCCTTGATGGGACAGAGATAAGATAGCGCGCCTAGCTGGCGTGGCCGCTATTGCCGCAGACGATGTATGGTTGGATGCCGTTGACGAGTGAGCGTCCTGCGCCAATGGGCGCAGGACAATATGCAGTTTCAGCATGGGATCACA
>JBOFCH010000198.1:0-4801 GCA_051645985.1 Plesiomonas sp.
AGGTAATACCTTGAATTGCATCTTTGACCTTGTTATTGCTACTCTCCATTTGTTTACCATCCACGGTAAACTGGGCGTTTTTCGCTATCGTTTTTTGATTTTGCTTTTCTAGCTCACCCTCATCTTTAGCTTTAACCATATCGGTTAATGCGGCATCACCCGAGGCACTGATCGTAAACTGGCTATCTTCACCTGTCTCCTGCCCGACCAAAACCAGCTGGCTGGTTGTTTTGCCATCTTTCACCGATGTAATGATAGTGGCTTGTACGCCTTTGTTGTCTGGTGATTTGTTGATCGCATCGGCTACGTCTTTCAGGCTGCTGCCATCTTTAATATCGACGCTGAAAGTCTCAGAGCCATCTTTACCCACAGCAAAATCAAGTTTACCGGAGAATTTGGCATCAGCTTCAACATTCCCTAGGGCTGTTTTCTGTTCACTGGCCAGTTGTTGAACGGAGATATCAAAGTTTCCTGAGATAGCGTTTTTGTCGGCGGTCGCTTTAAATGGCTGATCTTTGCCATTGATAGTCACGCTACGTTTTTCAAACGCTTCTTCTTTTTGCATTTTTTCCAGCATGTCTTTAAATTCGGACAGGCTGGACTTGAGTTGTCCGTAGGAGGAGAGCTGGGTATCCAGTTTGGTTTGCTGGTTCTGGAACTGCTTCATTTTTGGTGTTGCTTCCGCTTTCACCATCATGTTCACCCAGTCAGTGATCGGTAACCCTGAGCCAATTCCCGGTGCACGCATACTTTTCCCCTTCCTACTTCATCTTATTCGTTATCAATCAGTAATATCATTCAGCGTCGAGCGTTACACTTCAGTATTAAGCAAAATTCCTGCCGCTTTATCTGCCATCTGGCGCGCTATCACTAGCATCTCTTCTGATGGGATCTGACGGATCACCTCCCCACTGAGCTTATCCAGTACCGATACCACCTGATTGCCAGATTTTTCATCAATACTGAATGCCAGTCCGCGCTGCATACTGTTCATAAATTTTTCAATCTGCGCGGTCACTTCATTCAAATTATCGTTTAGCACAGGCTCATTGCCTGATGGTTCACCCACCGATAATGGATGGTCATAGTGCTGAACTCGGGTGTCAGTTGTCGCTAGATGAGTCCCCGTCTGTGGCGAATGTTGGTTAGCCTGCCGGTTTATACTGTCAGTTGACGGCAGCAAGCTCGCTGCATGAGAAGAGATATCCATCACGGAGCCTCTTAATCAGAATGTTTCAGATAATAAAAAGGGAGCAATGCTCCCTTTTTTATACTTGGCTAAGAAAGACTTAACCCAGCAGAGACAGCGCTGCTTGTGGCAGAGCTTTAGCATGCGACAGCATCGCACCACCTGCTTGTTGCAGGATTTGCTGCTTGGTCATGTTGGTGGTTTCTTTAGCGAAATCCACGTCCATGATACGGCTACGGCCTGCGGCTGAGTTTTCAGAGATATTTTCCAGGTTGCTGATAGTGCTGCTCAAACGGTTTTGCAGAGCACCTAAGTCAGCACGTTGGCTGTCGATTTGCTTCAGAGAAGAGTCGATCACCAGCAGCGCTTTGTTCGCACCTGATTGTGTGGACATATCAATTTTGTCCATAGACAAAGATGAAATAGTTGCAGAACCAGAAGCCCCTGCAGCTTTAGTCACAAACACGTCTTTACTGATCATTTCCAGTTTGCCAGAAGCATTAACCGAGGCAGAAACACCAGTGTTACCAGATAATTTATTGACTTCTTCTGCGACTTTACCCAGATCTAGCTCACCATCACTTCCTACAGCTTTTTGTAAAGTAGCTGTGCTCAGTGTTGCACTGGTGCCATTACCGACGACAGTCAAAGAACCTTGAGCTTTACCTGTCGATACAGCAGAAACCGCTGACGCAGCCAGAGATTTGCTTGCGATGTCAGTTTTCAGGTCGCTGGCTTTGGTGCTGTTCAGGGTCAGGTTAATGGTTTCACCTGCTTCGGAGCCCACTTGCAGTGCGCGGCTACCGAAAGAGCCATCCAGCAGTTTCTGACCACCGAAAGAGGTGGTGTTAGCGATACGATCCAGTTCAGTAGACAGTGCAGACACTTCTTTTTGGATAGCCGCACGGTCATCGGCAGAGTTAGTACCGTTAGAAGATTGCAGCGCCTTCTCACGCATGGTTTGCATGATGTTGGTAGACTCTTGCATTGCACCTTCAGCCGTTTGTGCAATGGAGATACCGTCGTTGGCGTTCTTCGCCGCTACGTCCAGACCGTTGATCTGAGAGGTCAGACGGTTGGAGATCTGCAAGCCCGCAGCATCATCTTTCGCCGAGTTGATACGGCTACCGGTAGACAGGCGCTGGATAGATACGTTCAGCGCGTTGTTGGTTTTGTTCAGGTTACGCTGGGCATTCAGCGCGGTTACGTTAGTATTTACAGTAATAGCCATGCTTGTAATCTCCGTTAAACTTGCCGCCCAGCATCTTGCCCGCAGCAACGTATTGATTGTGTTACACCATTACTTATCGGCAGTGTGAACAACAACATTAGTCAGTCGATGAATTTTTATTTCCATGGCCACAAAATGCTATGTACGACACGCTGATTGTTCGTACATAAGTAATCGGAAAAATAGGCTATTACTTGAGAGGAATATTAAAAAAAAACGCAACACAATGATTTTATTATATTTAATCTAGGCTGGTTTTGCCTTATCCCTTGATCCTCGGCCCAAAACAAAGCCCCAATATCAAGTCCAAAACACAATAAATTCATGTGGATAAAAGCGGCGTTGATGCAACATGCCGCTTTTCTGTTAATGAAAATAGAAGGGGGAAACGGTACTTGCGTTGCCTTCTCAGATGAGAAAACAACAAAAAATCAGCTGACTACACGTGAATTTTGCATCAAAAACTCAGCTAACAAGAGATCTTGCTCAGAATCGATGTCAACAGAACGTGACCAAGGCATCACTAAAGCGTACGAGGTCGGGCCAAAAAAACCATTTTGGATATCACACTGCCGGAGGTCAGCCAAATAAATGGCGCCATTAATTCGATATTGTGGCGGAAAATCTTGGCTGCGTTTTCCGCGGATCTCAGGACGGATAAAATCCGCCATACAACCATTTTCTGGCAATACATTATTCCACTCGGGCGGATGCTCCACCTCACACACTGACACCACACTACCTGCGCCGATAACATCCATCCGCGTAAATGCAGACTGAATATCGTCTGCACGACGTAACGGCGACGTGGGTTGCAGCAACATGACGTGTGTAAAATTACGCCCTTGTTCACGATAGGTTTCCAACACATGTAATATCACATCAATACTACTGGCAGTATCCGACGCAAGATAAGCCGGCCGGTAAACGACATCGATACCACGCTCTTGCGCGAGTTGGACAACCTCATCATCATCAGTGGATACAACAACCGAATCAAAGCACCCCGATGCTTTTGCGGCATCGATTGACCAACAAATCAACGGATTGTCGTTTAGCATGAGCACATTTTTACGTAATAAGCGCTTACTGCCTTTTCTTGCTGGGATAATTGCAATCGCATGCGTCTTCGTTCGCATCGTTATACTCCAAGACTCAACACATCTACCTGAGCACGATTGAAGTCATCCATCCGACCGATATCCAACCAGTACTCATGCAAAGGAAACATCAATACCTGATACTTTTTCTGCATTTGTTGCTCTAACAACGACGGCATATCCACATATTGGTTCTTCGGTACTGAGCGGATCACGTTCGGAGAAATGACATAAATACCGGCATTGACAAAAAAGCGTTGTACCGGCTTTTCTACGATACTGGTGACGGTATGACCTTGCCCCTTGATCACCCCATAGGGGATCTGATAGTCATACTCACGTACACACATTGTCGCATCCGCATCATTTTCTAGGTGAAAATCAAGCAACTGCTGCAAATCCACTTTGGTGAGCACATCACCATTAATCATAATCACCGGTAAATCCGGCAGATTATCCGGTAGCAATCCCAGCGCCCCACCAGTACCTAACGGTGTTTCTTCGTGCACATAAGTGATGCGACATCCCCAATCTTGGCCATCGTTAAAGTAAGAACGAATCAGTTCGGGCATGTAGTGCGTCGAAATATAAATATCACTGAAACCCGCCTCAACAACTTGCTTCAGTAAAATTTCGAGAATCGGCTTATCGCCAACTTTCAGCATCGGTTTCGGGCATGTGTCAGTCAGCGGTTTTAACCGCGTACCAAAGCCCCCCGCCATAATAAAAACTGGATTATCATAGCGTGTTTTTTGACACAGACGATCCCACGTCTCCAAACCAATCACTCGGCCCTGTTCATCCAGAACCGGTAACGAAAGGATGCTCTTTTTTTGCATAAGCGCGAGCAATTCTGACGGAGGCCGCTTACCGGTGACACTAATAGGATTGGTCACCATAATTTTGGCGATCGCTTCATCCAAACCGATATTTTTTAAAATTGCTCGACGAATATCACCATCAGTCACCACACCTAATAACCGGCTTTGGTGATCCACCACCAGACAGATCCGTAAAGCCTCTTCATTCATCACAGAAAGAGCATCACGTACAGAGTTCGTCACTAACAACATGACTTTATTCCAGTTTTTGCTCACTACTTACTTCCCCTTACTGCGGTTTTTAGACAAAGTGCCTCTGGCAACATATTGCGTATGTTCCGCTGCAATGGGACAGGTTACGGTCGCGCCAGCACCAATGACAGCAGAGTCTCCAATCTCAATGGAGTGGATAACATTAGCTCCCGTGCCTACATGCACATTGCCTGCCATTCTGACTGAA
>JBOFCH010000199.1:0-4304 GCA_051645985.1 Plesiomonas sp.
AGCAACATCGTTCTCAATCAGCACATTCAGATCTTTCTGACCGTGAATATAGATCTCTTCTTGTCCGGCCTGATCTTCAAAGCGCAGCTCGTTAAACCCTTCCCCCTGATGGGTTTCGGTACGCAATACGGTGCGGGTTTTATGCGCTGGCAGCTCATACGGTGGCCGATTGGTGGCATGGTAGGTTCGCCCAGTTACGATCGGTTGATCTGGATCGCCTTCTAAAAACGAAACAATCACCTCATGCCCGATACGTGGGATCGCCATCATCCCATATTGCCCCCCCGCCCAACCTTGGGATACGCGTACCCAACAGGAGCTTTGGTCATTACTGGCACCGTATCGATCCCACGGGAATTGCAATTTGACCCGGCCATGTTCGTCGCAGTAGATCTCTTCACCTTCAGGCCCGACGACTGTCGCAATCTGCGGGCCATCGACCATCGGCTTATGTGGCATCAAGGCTCGCCACGGCGTTTCGGCAGAGATCACGTCAAACTGGTTATAATAGACGGTCGGGCTAGCGCCGCCTTCTTCCTCCAATGCCTGCGGCTGCTTGCCGGTATGGCTGATCCGCACCACTTGCCAGTTCGTATTCAGTATCGCGTTCGGGTGTTCGCTTAAACCAAATGATTGTCCCGGCATCAGCTGCGGTGCATTCGATTCCCCTTCGCCGGTGATCGCATCGGCACGCAGCGCATCGAGGCGATAGCCAGTGAACGTATTGCCGCTGGGATCTTGTTTAAAACGACCCGGATAATCAAAGTGCTGGTAGCTGTCTCGTTGGTGGCTCAGCTCGCTACCCTGTTTTTTGTGCGACAGCGCATAGGCGGGGGTTTTGAAGCAGTAATCTTTCAGCTCAACTTCGGCAGTTCGCACGTTCTCGGTATAATGAAAACGACGAACAAACGGCCCATGCTGTTGGCCTTGATTAGCCAGATTGAAAAATAGCTCCGGCCCCGTTTGTAGGGCTGCGGTATTGTCAGCAAACACTACGCGGTGCTTACCTGACTCAAATTCGTGATAACAGCACAAGCCCTCTTCAGCAATCAACCGCTGCATAAAGCCCAAGTCAGTTTCCCGATACTGCACACAATATTCACGCTGGGCATGCTCATCTTTAAGGGCAAAGGCGTAGTCGGTGATCTCGGATTCTTGCAACAGGATACTGATGATCTCTTGCGGCGTCTGGGTTTGGAAAATGCGGGCATTGTGTCGCAGAGATAAGCGCCACAGCGCCGGTTTAACCTGCATGCTGTAACGGGTACGGCGAAAACCGGTATCCCCTTGTGCAAACTGACTCACGACACCACAGATCCGACGCTGCAATTCGCCCTCATACCAAATCAACAGTTCGCACGGTTGCTCTAGCACGGCCGCAAAATCAATGTCCGGCTGTAAACTGGCCAGCTCCAGATGTAGCTCAAACGGCGTGTTCAGTGCTTCATGCAACGTAAACTCTGCGACCGCAAAGGTGGTTTCCGGTAATTCACCGACTGTGACGGTAAATTGCAATCCCGTTTGATTGGCCATTCACCTCTCCTTCCTTAATGATGCTTTGCCATGCCGCCGACAATACAGCCGCATGGCAAAGCAAAAAAGCCCCGAACACCGTCGGCGTTCGAAGCAAATGACAGACAGTCTTTAGTGATCGTCTGATATAACTTGGGATGTAACCTGTCCGCTTGCAGCGCAAGCGGACAGGGACACGAATGTCATTAGGCTTCGATCGGGGCGCGCCAGTCATCAGCACCGGAAGTGCCGGCAACAGTGTGCTCCCAATCGATCTTACGGTAAGCCAAAGAAACCTGGATCAGCTGAGTGAAATCAGATTTAGCTGGGTCTTGGCAGTGTGGCATCTGGCAATCGATATCCACGATAGTGGCATCGGTCAGAATAGTAGAGAAGAAATGCTCTTGCTTACCTTCTACGGAAGTGCGGTACCACTTCAGGGTAACGGTTGGCAGCATTTCACCGGAAGCCAGTGAGTTATACATCAAAGGAACCGCTTTGTTCAGTGCTACGGTGAACTGGAATGGCTTGTGTACACGTTGACCAGATGGCTGACCAGATTGTGGATCAGTCGGTACGGTAACAATGTGTTTGAATTCCTGAACCAGCATTTCATCTTCGTGGCCTTGAACAAAGATGTTACCAACAGACTCGGAAGTGAACGCACCGGCAGTGATGTTACCTTGGGTTTTGCCTTCAATAGAGATATAACATGGGGTTGGCATTGCAAATACTCCTGTAAAATAAAATAGGTTAACGCCACCACCCTATAGCAGACACCGTGCCAACTTTTAAATCCATTTATAATCAATGAGTTATAAAAATACAGAGTTAACAGCTCTCAGTAAACGAGCAAGAAGTTGCGCAGACAACGCAAACTGACCGGCAAAAGTTGCGCAAACCAGATAATAATCCAAAAACTGAGCAACAAGTTGCGCAAGCCAGTGCTTTATCCTGCTGAGAATTTACTCGATTTTCGCTCTTCGCCTTTGATAAGAGGCAAAAAATGGCAATGATAATGGCCAAAAAAACACAGTGCAAAACCGTATCCAATTGATATTTATGGATTAATTAAATTTTTATGCCAGTACCAAAATGGATCCGCTAATTTCTTTCTAAGATCTAAATAACAAGTACCTACATATCGAGTCTCCAGACAAAACTCCCTATCAAAACTACCTATTATCCTATTATGTAGTGCTGGTAGTGACCGTTCGCGGTTATCAGCTCTACTGTAGTAGTCCATCAGAACGCCTGAATATCCGGTGCCGTTACTGCTTGCCAACACCATGCGGCCCCCCATTAACATAATACGCTGACATCGTCCATCAGCCATGCGCTGTTATGGCGGGTAAATCCGATTTTCGGGTAGTAATTCACCGCCTGTGGTGCGGCTAACAAAACAATCCAACTGTGTGCCCGTGTGCGTATGCTAACTGACAGTGTAGTGAGGCAAGATGACAGAATAAATGCAGAGAAAAAATACAGAGGGAAATGAAGCCCAAAACGCACAGTGGGCGACTGCACTCACTGCGCGTTCTGGACGGGGTGGTAAAGGTGTTCATCCTTGCGGCATGAATTCAGGCACTCGCATGAATGATAAATGATATTCGGCTGAGTTTAATTTAGTTAACTTAATCAACTGGGCTTAATCAACTGAGCTTAATCAACCTGCAATTTTGCCGGTGGCGCAGTATGGAACTGCGCATCGGCCTTGGCGAATCGCTCTTGCATGGTGCGCGATGGCGCTTTATCTAGCGCACTCACCAGCACAATACCGATACTCGCCAGTACAAAGCCGGGGATAATTTCATACAGATTGAACCACGCAAACTGCTTCCAGATAATCACCGTCAGCGCGCCAATCAGCATACCCACCAGTGCGCCATTACGGGTCATCCGTGACCAAAGTACGGAGAACAGCACGACCGGCCCAAAAGCGGCACCAAATCCGGCCCATGCATAGCTCACCAAACCGAGAACCCGGTTTTGCGGGTTATACGCCAGTGCGATCGCCAGCAGTGCCACCGCCAACACCATCAAACGGCCCACCCACACCAGCTCTCGCTGGCTGGCATTTTTGCGCCAGAAGGCTTTGTAAAAATCTTCGGTCAAAGCGCTAGAGCACACCAGAAGCTGGCAACTTAAGGTGGACATAACCGCGGCCAAAATCGCCGACAGCAGCACCCCGGCGATCCACGGGTTAAACAGTAACTGCGCCAGCACCATGAAGACCCGCTCGCTGTTCTGATCTACCGCCGCCGCCTGATCTGGATGATTAGCAAAGTAGGCGATGCCGAAGAAGCCCACAGCCACGGCACCACCTAAGCACAAGATCATCCACGTCATAGAGATGCGGCGGGCATTCACGATGGTGTGATGAGAATCCGCCGCCATAAAACGCGCCAGAATATGCGGCTGTCCGAAATAACCCAATCCCCAGCCCATCAGTGAGATGATCGCCACCAGATTCAGGCCCTTGAACATATCCAGGTTTTCCATACTCTTTTGCTGGATCACCAACAGCGAATCATCCAGCCCACCGACTGCGGCAATCACCATGATCGGCGTGAGGATCAGCGCAAAAATCATCAGGCTGGCCTGTACTGTATCGGTCCAAGACACGGCCAGAAAACCACCGACAAAGGTGTACAAAATCGTCGCCGCCGCGCCAGCCCACAGCGCCGTTTCATAACTCATGCCAAAGGTGCTTTCGAATAAGCGCGCCCCAGCAACGATGCCAGAAGCACAATAGATGGTAAAAAACAGCAAGATCACCACAGCAGAGATGA
>JBOFCH010000200.1:0-10199 GCA_051645985.1 Plesiomonas sp.
AATCGGCCGACCAATCCACCAACCGCGACCAGTGGCATCATTGAGCACGTCTTGGCCGTAGGTGCTATCGCACAATAGCCCAGCTTGCCCCTGTAGCCCCGCCATTTCGGCGCTGCGACGGCTGGCAGCATAAATCAGGGCTTTGAGCGGCGAGATCCGGCTGAGTGGCGCACCAGCCTCACGCGCCATATCGACAAACTGGCTTCGATGATCAAAGGCCATCACACACAGTTCATCCCAGTGCTGAGCACGGGTAGTCACGCGATGCAGGTGATTCAGACGCTCATCCAGATCCGGACGCGGCACCTTCGCGGCGCGGCTTAAGTAATCATCCAGCTCTTCACCGGTCGGCATCGCTGGCGCACAGCCGTGGCGCGATACCACCAGCGCGCCGCAGGCATTGGCATAGGCGCACGCCTGCTGCCAGCTTTCACCGCGCAAATAACCGCGCAGCAAGCCAGACATGAACGCATCCCCCGCCCCCAATACGTTCAGTACCGCAACGCGCACGCCTTGCACGGTGATCCCGTCATCCAAGGAGGCCGGAATAGCGCCAGTAAAGACCGAGCAGCCAAGTGGACCGCGCTTACAGACCAGCACCGCGCCCGTCAATTCGCGTACCTTGCGCAAGGCCGTGATGGTATCGGTCGAGCCACCGGCAATATGAAACTCTTCTTCGGTGCCGACAATTAAGTCAAACAGCCCCAACACTTCTTGCAGCTGCGCCGTCACGGTTTGATCGGCAATGAAACGGGTTTCACCGTCGCCCAACGAGGTCAGCCCCCAGAGTACTGGGCGATAATCCAGATCGATGGCGGTCTGCACGCCGTGGCGACGGGCATATTGCAGTGCCGTCAGCACCGCATCTCGAGTTTTCGGGTGCGACAGATGGGTGCCGGTGATCGCCAGACAACGCGCCGATGCGATGTAGCTCTCATCCACATCCGCACGGGTAATAGCCATATCGGCGCAGTTGTCGCGGTAGAAAATCAGCGGGAACGTCTCTTGATCTTTGATGCCCAGCAGCACCAGCGCGGTCAGGTGTTCGTGGTCGGTGATCAAATGGCTGGTATCACATCCGGCGCGGTTCAATTCTTCACGTAGGAAGCGGCCCATGTGTTCATCCCCCACCCGCGCCAACATGGAAGAGCGCAAGCCTAGCCGCGCCGTACCAAAGGCCACATTACCGGATGAACCACCCAGATATTTGGCAAAACTGCCCATGTCTTCCAGACGGGAGCCAATCTGCCGACCGTACAAATCCACGGCCACGCGTCCCATACAAATCAGATCAAACTTCTTTTCACTGTTCATGACTGACTCCATTCTCCATTACCCTTGGGGTAAACAGCGCCGGTGGGTAAACAGCAAAAGTACACGCTGCCCCTTACTGTCGCCGGATAATTCTTACTGCTACCGGTTATGTGGCTGAGTGAGCGGTGACTGATGAAACCGCAACTGGTTAGGCGCTGCGCTCAGCAACGTTCTACCGCCACCCACTGACCTTCGGCATGTGACAGCGCAATCGCATCCAGCACTTGGGAAACCCGCCAGCCTTCCTCAAAATCGGGCCACAATGGACGATCTGCGGCAATCGCATCCACCAGATCGCGAATTTCCACCGTTTTCTGATCGTTAAATCCAATGCCATGTCCGGCCCCGCCACAAAAGGCGGCATAATCGGTATGAGCCGGCCCCACCAACAGGGTTTTGAATCCCTGACGCGCCACCGGATCGTCATGCCGATACAGTTTCAGCTCCGCCATCCGCTCCTGCGTAAATGTTAGGGTGCCGCGAGTGCCGGTCACCACATAGCTCAGCCCCATCTTGCGTCCGCAAGCGATACGGGACGTTTCGATGACCCCCTGCGCCCCGTTAGCAAAACGCAACATGGCATGGGCCTGATCCTCATTCTCCACCGCCACCATCACCGAAGATCCGGCCTGCTGGGGTCTGGCGGGAACCACGGTGCGTAAATCCCCGCAAACGCTATCAATGTGACCCACCAAATAGTGCGCCATATTCACGATATGCGCGCCTAAGTCCCCCAACGCGCCCAGTCCGGCCGTTTCACGCAAACAATGCCAATGAATGGGGGCCAGAGGATCGGCCATGTAATCTTCATTGTGGGTGCCATAAAAATGCACCACATCGCCAATTTCACCGCTGGCAATGATCTCTTTCGCCAGTGTCGCCGTCGGGTTTTTCATGTAGTTAAACCCGACCAAGGTTTTCACGCCGGCAAGACGCGCCGCATCAACCATTTCCCGCGCATCCGCCGCCGACAGCGCCAACGGTTTTTCGGCATAAACATGTTTACCGTGCCGGATCGCAGCCAACGCCATCTCTTTGTGCAAAGAGTTCGGAGAGCAAATATCCACCACATCCACCGCGGGATCCGCCACCAGCTCGCGCCAGTCACCGGTGTAACGGTTAAAACCAAATTCCGCCGCCTTTTGCTGGGCTAACTGTGGCGTGATCTCGGCCACCATTTCCCGCACCAGCGTTCCTTGTAATGGGAAAACCACCGGAGCCTGTGCCAAGGCGATGGCATGTGCCCGCCCGATATAGCCAGTTCCAATTAACCCGATCCGCACACTCTTCATCGGCGTTCTCCTTTTGCTGATGTTGGTTTCATGCCCTTGCATGACGTTGGCTTATCTAAGGGCTGAGCGTTTACACCCAGCTCTGACATTTCATAATCACCACGATACGAAATATTTATTTCATCAACAAGGTATTTTGGACTTAAAGTTCCAACATGTGATCAGACAGGAATTTTTGTTTCGCCAAGACGATAAAAACCATAATGGCAACCACGATGGCCGTTTGAACTCGCGGCTCGAAGCAGAACAAGCAGAACAAGCAGAACAAGCAGAACAAGCAGAGCAAGAAGCAGAGCAACAAGACACAGAGCCAAATGAAGCGAAGTATCATGCAATGGAATGCATGAAATGGGGATCAAGCCGGTGGGGGGTTAAGCGCAAGGCGGCGCACAAAAGCGTAGCAAGACATGAGATGCTTCGCATTCTGCCGACCCGCAACTCAGTAAAATAAATTTTTAATTCATAGGGATAGGATGACGTGACCGGTAGTGTATTTGCCGCAATTTTGCTGGCAGCCTTTTTACATGCTCTATGGAACGCGCTGGCGAAACGTCATCCGCAGGGTCAGACTGGCGTGCTGTGGGTGGCGCTATTCTCTGGGCTATGTGCGCTAGTGCCACTACCTTGGGTGGGATTGCCGCAACCGGCAGAACTACCGTGGCTGCTGCTGTCATTACTGATGCACACCGGCTATCTGTTGTTTTTAGGCAAAGCCTACCAGTTGGGCGATTTCGGTCAGATCTATCCGCTGGCACGGGGTAGCGCACCACTACTGACACTACTGGCGGGCGCATTGCTGCTCGGTGAATGGCCGCCACGCACGGCCGCATTCGGTGCACTGGTATTGATCGGTGGTATTTTGTGGATGGCGCGAGCAAGTACTGCGGGGTTTTCCGCACGCACCACGCAAAGCGGTACCACGCCCGTGGTCGGCCGTTTACAGTTACTGACCACCGTCGGGGCAACCGCCCTGTGTACTACCGGCTATTCACTGGCCGATGGTATGGGCGCTCGCGCGGGTGACATGCCCATCCGCTATGCGCTGTGGCTTTTTTTCCTGACCGGTTTGCTAACCCCGCTGCTGCTGCGCCGCTATGCGGGGGCCAACTGGTGGCGACCGGGACGCCGGGTGCTGGTGCGTAGTGCCATCGGCGGCGTGCTGTTTGCGCTACTCTTATCGGTATTCTGGCTGGGTGAGCCGCTACAACGGCGACGACTGCTGGCCGGTCTGACTATCTTAGCCGGTATCTTGCTGCTCAAAGTGGGTACGTGAGTACCCGCTCACCTAACCGCGTCACGACAGACTGCGCCGGTACAGCTCGCCCAACTGCGGATGCCGTCCGGCGAAAATATGTTTCATCTGTACCAGCAACAATTCGCCCGTCGCGACGGCATCGGCCAGTGCATTGTGCGCCAGATAGGCCGGTAAGCCATAGCTACGCCGGATTTCACTCAAACGGTAATCCCGTCGCACGGAATGGCGGTTACAAGCTAATGAGCGCTCCAGCGCTAATGTATCTAACCATAACAGCGGCAACTCGGTCGTTACGCCGAAGCAGGTGCTCACCCACTGCTGCAAAAACTGCCGTTCAATGGCCGCGCCGTGCGCGACAACGATCGGGAAAACGGGCGGAAAAACGAGCGGAAATCCGCCGGGTACTGGCACATCAGTATGGTTGGCGTCGCGCGGCCCCGCTAACGTCGTCAGAAGCTGCATCAACGCCTGAGCTGGAGTCAGCCCTTGCTGTAACGTCTGCGGTAAGATGTGATTGATCACAGCGGTGTCAGCCCGCACCTGAGCGCAGGCATCCAAATAAATGTGTTTTGCTTGGCCCAATTGCACCATGCCCGCCCGGATCGGCACCATCCCGACCGATAACACACTGTCTTGCTGTGCGTCCAGCCCGGTAGTTTCCATATCCAATACCAGCATATCCAACGTCCATGGATCGCAGTCTGGCGCAGGCAATACCGAACTGATGCTCTGGCACAGCGCGGGTTGTACGGCCTGCGATGTAAGGAAGTGCTCACGCCGCAAGGCCAAGCGCGACAGGGGGTCGATGCGAAAATGGCGTAACGCGCTCAACAAGCTCATCGCAAAATCCCCTGCGCCTGAAAGCGCTGCATAGCCGCTTCTTGGGTGCGCGCAATGATCCGAAAGGCGTCTTTCAGATGATTGCGCTCAAATTGGGTCAAATCAGCGGGCGATACACTGTTGGCCGGCCGCCGTCCCTGCAACATCGCCTGTCGCTGATGGGTAAAGCGCACCTGATTGATAAAATAAAACGCTTCGCACAGCTCACGCCGACTGCCGTCACTGATAATCCCGGCCTGTACCGCACCGCGGAGGCGACTTTCCGTATCGGTCGCCCGGCAATCACCCGCTAAGGCATAGATACGAGCCAATTCGACGATTAGGTTCACCGCCTGTTTTTTAATGTGCAGGACGCTGCGATTTTCCCCGTCGCGCGCCAACACAAACTGGCGGAACATGCCGAGCGGTGGGGTGATCCGCAGAGAATTGGCCACCAGCACCGCGATAAAACGCCGATTAGCCGCCGCTTCGGCATACAGATAACGTTGCAAACGCTCGACCAGCGCCGTAGAGCCATACAGGGCGCGCAAATCGAGAAACACACTGACATTCAGCAGCGCCTCGGCCTCTGGCTCTCGCACCCAGTGCCGGTAATAGCCTTCCCAAGTGCGAATATCGGTACACCACTGAGGATTTGACGCCATCATATGCCCTGGGCAAAGTGGATAACCACACTCTGCTAGCGCATAGCAGACCCACTCCGCCAATCGGCGAAAATACTCTTTCTCTTCGCCGCTTACCGGCCGACCGGTGATAATGGCGTTGTCTTGATCCGAGAGCGGGTGCATCTCTTGCCGCGCTTGGGAGCCTGCCACCATCCAAACATAGTCACACGGTGGCGTGCCCAGCTCGCGCTCGGCCAATTGCAGTAGGCGCTTGTTAAACGCATCGGCAATCAGGGTCATCATCTGCTGGATGGTGCGTACATGGGCGCCATTTTCCACCAATACCTCAAAAATGGCCTGTCGCTGCACGCCCAGCGCGCGCAGCGCCGCGACCGATTCTTGCCGGTAAATCCGGCTGATCAAAAATACCGCCTGCACCCGACTTTTGCTGACCAAGCTAGTAGCCGTTAGCACACCGCATACCTTGCCATGCTCCACCACCGGCAAGCTACGCACGTTATACTGCATCATCAGTTCAACCGCACGCAGCAGCGGCTCCTGCGCATCAATGGTACACGGGGTTACCGTCATCACATCGGCAACCGGGCCGTTCAGGTCACGCCCCTCGGCGACTACCCGTTTGGTCAAGTCGCGATCAGTGATAATGCCCAGTAACCGCTCGCCATCCATCACCAGAGCCGAAGAACGGTGACAACGCACCATCTCGCGCGCCGCGGCACTGATCGCGGTGTGCGGTGTCACCCGCGCCATATCGCGATTGACCATTTCGGCCACCGGTTTGAGGTACAGCAAATCATCATCCGTGAGCGTGGTGCGCGGCTGGCCACCGGCCAAACGCTGGTGCTCGGCGGTGGCAAAATGATGCTGTAACGCTGGATTATCGGCGATCACCTGATACAGCACGGCTTTGGGAATACGATACAGCAAGGTATTTTCCAGCGCCGTTACGCTGTAGGCACTGTCGCCGTCACGCTCGAGTTGGCTAAAACCAAACAGATCGCCACTGCCGAGGCGAGCGCGCAAGGTGCGATCGGGATGGCGCTGCTCCACCGCACCGCTGCGTACCAGATACAACCCCTGTCCCACCAATAATGTGGCCGGTAGACTTTCCCCCTGTATCCAGTACGAAATATCAATCTGTGCTGCCAGCTCGGCGCGTACCGCATCGGGCAAAGCATCAAACGGATCGATTTGCGATAAAAACAGGCAGATATTGGGTAGCAACGACTCATCCATCAGCGGAATGCTCCTTGGGATCTGATCATCTTATCATCGAGTGATCTTACGCTCGTCTTACCCACTTTGGGTCTGGCAGACGAATAGCAACGCCCCCGCACAACGTCGAAACGTAAGCGCAGGGGCATTATTTTACTGAAATACAGGGTTTCAATGACTGAGTACAAGACGCCAATAACCCTGACTTAAACCTCATCCTCCAGATCCGGCACCATCGGCTGACGACGCTGCATACCGAACAGCTCACGGCCAATACCCCAGAACACATAGCCCAGCGCTGCCACCGCAAAGGTGTAATACAGTGCCATCGCCCAACCGGGGACGTTCTGCGCCAAGAACACGTACATAGACACCGAGCCTAAGGTGATCAGCACCGCCACCGGACGCACCAGCGACCACGGCTGAATATCCACCTGCTTGGTGTACACCTCTTGATAAGCTTCTTGCGGGAAGAAGTGACCAATCAGCAGCATGAATACCACGTTCAGCACAAACAAAATGCCGAGCAGATGGAAGAAGTGGATATCCACCTTAAACACAAAATTAAACAGGATATAGGCCGACATGCCAAACAGCAGGCCCAACTTGGCGGCAATCGCTGGTACGCGTTTGGTCAGCAAGCCCACCAACACCACACTCAGAATTGGCGCGTTGAAAATGCCCTGTAACTGTTGGATCAGGTAAAACAGGCCATCCGGTGCGTTCGCCACCAGCGGCGCCACAATCATGGAGACCAGTGCCAACCCCAGGCCCAGATATTTACCGACCGCCACAGTTTGCGCTTCGGTCGCATCGGGTTTGAGGGATTTTTTAAAGATATTAACGGTAAACAGCGTGACCGAGGAGTTCAGGCCGCCGCTGAAGGTTGAGAACACCGCCCCCACCACTACCGCGGCGAAGAAGCCGACCAGCATTTCCGGCAGCACTAACTGCACCAGATTCGGGTAGGCGTTATCTGGATTATCAATCTGACCTTGGAAAATATGGAAGGCGATAATGCCCGGCAAAATGATGATCGATGGGATCATCAATTTGAAAAAGGCGCACAGCAAAACCCCTTTTTGCCCTTCGGCCAGATTTTTGGCTCCGAGCGCTTTTTGTACAATCGACTGATTCGTACACCAGAAAAACATGTTGGAGATAATAAGACCAGTGAACAAGGTGGAGAACGGCACCAGCGAATCTTCCGCGCCGATGGAGTTAAACTTGGCCGGATTATTGGTATACACCTCCATCATCCCCGTCCAGACATTGCCATCCCCGACATACGCCAACGCAAACAACGTCACCATCAGTCCACCGGTGATCAGGCCCACGCCATTGATGGTATCGGCCACCGCGATGGCTTTGATCCCGCCAAAGATGGCGTAAATCGCACCCAAGCCCCCCACGCCCCATACCATGATCCACAGCGCCGTGGTTTTATCCACGCTAAACACATGGGAGACCTGAAACAGACTTTCCAGCGCAATCGCCCCGGTATACAGCACGATCGGCAGCAGTGAAATCACATACATCCCCAAGAACAAAATCGAGGTGATGGTCAGCGTTTGCTTATCAAAGCGCCGTTCAAGGTATTCCGGGATGGTTGAGATCCCGAGTTTCAGGTATTTGGGCAAGAACACGAGAGCGAACAGGACGATGGTCATCGCCGCCATCACTTCCCACGCCATCACGATAAAACCGGTACGAAATGATAGGCCATTTAAACCGACCAAGTGCTCGGTGGAGAGGTTCATCAGCAGCATCGAGCCGCCGATGTAGATGCCGGTCAGCGAACGTCCACCCAGAAAATAGCCTTCGGCGGAATCGGTCAGATGAGCATTATGGGTTTTGTAATACGCAAATCCGGCCACGAACAGAGTAAAACCGACAAACGAAATAAAAGCTAACATTGTGTGCTTCTCCGTGTCTTTCGTTTCTGTTTTACGTTACCGCCCCTTCCACGGGCGGCACGGACACTATCTAAGGTAAGAGGGGTACAAATCAGATCAGACAGCAGGGGCGTTACCACCCCTGACAGATAGGGAAATTACAGCTTAACCTCTTTGCCGCTGTGTAAGGATTCCAGCGCTTTGTCCGCCAGATACAACGCCTGCTCACCGTCATAGCCACTGCATTGCGGCTCGGCACGACCGGCCAGCACATCGGCAAAATGCGCCCACTCGGCCTGATAGGCGGCAGCATAACGCTGCAAGAAGAAGTGCTCCGGTTTGGCGGCTACGCAGCCCGCTTCGCTCCACTGCTCAACCTCATTTTCGTGGATATTTTTCGCGGTCAGCAAACCTTGCGAGCCGTGCAGCTCGATGCGCTGATCATAGCCATAACCGGAGCGGCGGCTGTTAGAGATGGTCGCCATGGCGCCCGATGGGAAGGTCAGCACCACAAAGGCGGTATCGATATCACCGGCAGCGCCGATGGCCGGATCGACCAGATTGCTGCCTTTGGCGTACACGGCAATGGGGTCTTCGCCCATGATGAAGCGCGCCATGTCAAAGTCATGAATGGTCATATCGCGGAACATGCCGCCGGACACTTTCACATAGGTGGCTGGCGGCGGTGACGGATCACGGGAGGTGATCACCAAAGACTCCGCTTTGCCGATCGCCCCTGCGCTCAGCATGTCGCGCACTTTACGAAATTGCGGGTCATAACGGCGGTTAAAGCCAATAAATAGCGGGACATTGCACTCGCGCACGGTAGCCAGACAATCGCGTACCCGCGCCAAATCCAGATGCACCGGCTTTTCGCAGAAGATAGCCTTGCCGGCGCGCGCCGCCTGTTCAATCAGATCGGCATGGGTATCGGTAGCCGAGGCAATCATCACCGCCTGCACATTCGGATCGGCCATGGCCTCTTCAGCGGTCTGCACTTTAGCGCCATATTTATGCGCTAGCGCCTCGGCACCGGCCTGATGCGGGTCAATCACCGAATACAGGCGGGTTTCCTTGTGTCCGGCAATGTTCACCGCATGAACTTGTCCAATGCGGCCCGCTCCGAATAACGCGATATTGTACATAGCAACTCCTTGATACTGTGTATCCGTAAGGTAGAGAGGCAGAGGTCAGCGAATCAGTCGCAGCATCTGCTGTTATTCTGTTGTTATGTCCCAGCGCCGCTCACCCTATTCGCGTGCTCACAAGCCGCTTGTGTCGGCATCCATGCTGGTATGCTAAAAACATAGCACGCGAAACATTTATTTCAATTTAATTTATATTGGATATTTTATTTTTGCTGGTGAGGTAACAGTTTGCATCAATTCACGCTGAACCGATGCCAGCGCGGTCGCATAACGTAATTAATTCAATAAAAAACATTATGTTATGCATTTAGCTTTACCCAGTCCCCACCCAATCCCGCAGGGCGGCTTGCGCCGGATCACGTCACTAAGATGAAACGGCTATACCATACAGCCCGAAAAATGAGGAAATAAACATTCCACTTTTATAAAACTAGAAATGCAGGCATGAAGTGCAGACATTCCCTCTATCGCTTTAAATCAAGGGGGGAGGTAAAGGGAAGAGAAGAGAAGAGAAGAGAAGAGAAAAGGGAAAAATAGGGAATGGAAAAAAAGGGGAACGATGTCCCCGAACAGCAAAAACAAGCCGCAGGCCGGCGCACCACAAACACCCATAA
>JBOFCH010000201.1:0-7019 GCA_051645985.1 Plesiomonas sp.
CGTGTCAGGTGTTTTTCGCCGCCATCCGGCTATCCCGATGGTGGTGATGGATTGGGGACCGCTGGGGATAGCGGCGGACTTGATCCAGGATAACTCGGAGTACGGCGGCTATTTAGCCACCCGTTACCTGTTACAGCAAGGCCATCGCCGTATTGGCATCATCACCGGCCCGCTGGATAAGCAGCCGTCACAAGGGCGTTTGCAAGGCTACCGGCGCGCGCTACAAGAAGCGGGGATCGCCGAACACGCCGCGTATCTGGCCGAAGGGGATTTTGATTTCGATGGCGGGATCTGCGGTATGCGTCAGTTACTGGCCAGTGTACCAAGGCCGACCGCGGTGTTTGCCGGTAACGATGTGATGGCCGTCGGCGTTTATCAGGTGCTGCATCAGGCGGGCCTGCGAGTACCACAGGACATGTCGGTGTTGGGCTACGATGATATCGAGCTGGCCCGTTATCTGGCGCCGCCATTATCGACGGTTCATCAACCAAAAGAAGATCTGGGACAACTGGCGGTCGATACCCTGCTGGCGCGAATCGATGATCGCAGTAAACCGGCAGAAATTCTGCTGCTGGAGCCGAGTCTGGTGATCCGAGAATCGGTAGCCGCGATGAGCGAATAGATGAGCGAATAACAGTATGGCGCTCCCGTTGCGGTAAACGAATACGATTTAAAACACTATGTTTTAAAAAAGGCGATTTAAAAGAAGAAGGCCATCCCAGAGGATGGCCTTCTTCTTTAGTTTTCGTGCGCCGCTAAACCGGTGCATCAGTCGAAATCGGCATACGGCACCAACGGCTCTGGCGGCAGCAACAGATCGCCATTCCAGCCATCGAAGCTGTAGCGCAGATAGACCAGCGCATGGTTAGGGGTGTAAGTGTCGGATTTCTCCAGATCGAACGCCGCGCCCACAAACCAGTTTGGCGTCAGGCGGTGCTCTACCAGCAGGCGGGCGCGATAACCAAAGCCCGGCTCACCACCCGCGCCATAGATGGGGTTGATATAGGTTTCCCCACGCAGATCTTGCGCTTGCTGTTGCAAGTCGCCACGGGTCGGATAGTATGGCCCACCGTCCGATTTTGGCCACGAGTAACCGACCGAGGCTTCCATGTGCAATGACCAATCTTGCCAGCGCTGACTGTAACTGACCGGCAGTGACAGTGAGACATAGCGCTGTGGACTGTAGTAGCCGCCTTGGCCAAAGGTGTAACCGCTTAAGTCTTTGTCGAAGGCCCAGTACATGGCATTGGTGCCGACGCGCAGACGCCGGTGCGGCTCATCAATCAGGCGACGATAGACCCCGCCCATCAGACGCAGACGGGTGTTATCCTCCACATTTTCCCCAGTTAATTGGTGATACTGCAAGCTGCTCCACGCGCCATACGTCCCACCTTGATCGGCACTTAATCCCAGTTTCACCCCGGTAGCGCGTACGCCCCCCCACACTTCACCGGTGTTCGGGTCGACGGTGCCAGCATAAGCAAGCAATGAGTTACTCAGCGGACGGCGTGACAGCACCGCCGACCAACCCAGTTTACCCAGATCGCCTTCGGTACGAATGCCACCGACCCAATCGGTGACTTCAAAACCGAGGGGGGTGACCCCCAGATCGGCCTCCCAGCGCTCACCACGCCAACCAACCGCCAGCGCCGTGCCGTCTGCGGTTTGTTTTTCCGAACCATACTGGCAACGCTTTTGTGGATGATCATCGGTTGGGGCACACAGCAGGGCGCTGCCAAAATCGGCGGCATCATGCAGGTTGGTTAAATCAATCCGCCCGGCATCCATACTGACCTGATCGACGCGGAAAAACAGGCGGCCATCTTGCAGTGGAATGGCGGTTTCCAGCATCAGGTTACCGGCTTTCAGATCAGAGGTGCCGGGGGTGCCGTTGCTGCCCCAGCGATCGTACTCCAGTGTGACCGTTGGATCTTGCTGGCGATATAGGCTCTCAGCATCACTGCGGATACTGCGTTGCAGCCAATCGTCGTGTGGATTAATCCGCGTCTGCTGGGTGTAGGCCAGATCGTCTTGCCCGTCACCCAGCTTGGCCAGCTGCATGGCGCGGCGGTAATCTTGTTTAGCCTGTGGCGGATTGCCGGTTTGTCGCTCCAAACGGGCAGCATCACGGAACAGGCGTGGATCGCTGGCTTGCGCGGTCAGCAATGGGCGGAGCAAGGTCTTGGCTTTTTCCGGTTCACCCAGCTCGCCCCACAGCACTGCACTTCGTCGCTGCATTTCCGGCGTCAGCGTGGCGCTGATTGCGGGATCGGCACTGAACTGTGTCAGGGCTGAGCGCGCTTGGCGGGTGTGACCTTGCGCCATATCTAGCTCGATAAGGCTCAGGCGAGCATCGGTATTTTGCGGCTCTAATTGCAGCGCCTGCACATAATAGTGGCGCGCTTGTGTCCATTGCCCGGCTTGCTGCGCCCAGTCGCCCAACGTCAACGGGATAGCGGCCTGTATCGGATACGTTTTTTGCTGCATTTGCAGGTAAGCAATGGCAGTTTTATCTTGGCCACGGTTTTTCAGATCGCGCGCCTTATCCATCACCGCACCGAATTCCAGCCGCGCGGCCAGCTCTTGCATGCGTTTATCCCACTGTTTTTCCGGGATCGTTCGCAGGCTGCGGATAGCGGCCTGATCTTGGCCTTGGCCAGCCAAAAACAGGCTGTAGGCATAACGCAGATCGGGGTTGTTGGGGCTGCGTTTTAACAGTGGCGCAAAGGTGGCTTCCGGTTGTGGTCGGTTAAGCTGGGCGCGCAGTTTGGCCAAGCGGTAACTGAGCCAAATATCATCAGGGCGGATTTGTTGAGCGCGGGCCAGCTTGCTTTCGGCCTCGATCAGCTGATTTTGGCCCGTCAGGGTTTCCGCTTCTTGTTGCAGATTTTTGGCTTGCTTTTGCAGTTTGTCGGCTTCTTTTTGTAGCCGTTCGGTTTCAATTTTTTGCAGATCGCCGGCAAACAATTTGCGCTGTGCCGGAGGCAGTGAGGCGAGTAGGGCTTTGGCGTGCTGTGGATTTTTCTCTAATTGCAGGTTGATACGTTTGCGCAGCGCACTGTCGTTATCTGGGAAACGGCGCAGGATCTCTTGATAGGCGCGATCGGCGTCGGCGATACGGCCGCGCTTGGCGGCAACATCCGCTAATCCAAGGCTGGCATACGGATCTTTGGGTTGCAGTGGCAGAGCGGCGCGGTAGGCTTGTTCGGCTTGCTCCCATTGGCCTTTATCCATGGCTTGATCGCCTTTTTGGATCAATCCCCAGTAGCGGGCCGTACTGATCAGGGATGTCCACTTGGTTGCATTATCCGCTGAGGGATCATTTTTCTGCGCCTGTTCAAACAGGGCTAACGCTTCCGCATGGCGGCTTTGCCGCAGGCGCAGCAGACCCAACTCTCCCAGCAGCTCGGGATCATTTGGGTATCCTTGTAAGGCGCGGTGCAACTCCTGCTCTATTTGCGCATAATTTTGACTATTGGTGGTTATCTGCCGAGTGGCGCGCTGCTTGGCCTGAAAGGCCGGGTTGTTGAGGGTATCTTGTAAGGTGCGGTAGGCGGCCTGTGCCTCTGGGCTGGCATTGGGGTACAGTTGCAAATAGCGCTGCCACAGCGCGGCAGTCTGGGTACTGATCGGTAAGCGCTGCAATTGCTCGTACCATAACTGGCCCGCATTGTTACGCATCTGACTATCATTGCTCAGACGCGTCAGCAAGGCGAAGCCCGCTTCGGAGTCGGCGTGTTCACTGAACAGCTGGCGGGCATAAGCTAGCGTCAGCACCCCGTTATCTGGGTTTTGCCGACTGAGTTCGGCGATCGCTTTGTGCGCCTGAGCTTGGCTAGCGGGCAGCTGACTTTTGACCTGCCAATACTCCAGCGCCAACTGTGGCGTGGGGAAGCGACCGGCAAACAGCTGATCATACTGGTCGACCGCTTGTTGATAACGGCCGGCCCGGGCAAACAAACGGGCTTGTTGCAACTGGTTCTTACCCTGCGGCTGTACCAGCGCATAGGCGCGCTGGGCCTGCTGATAGGCGTCTGACTGCGGAGCCAGCACGCGTAGCCTTTCCAGCGTTGCAGCGGCCTGTTCTGTTTTATTCTGCCGCAATTCAAAGCGCATTTGTGCGGCTAAGGCGTCCGGGTTATTGGGCGCAATTTTACGCAGTCGCACCAGTGCATCTTGCACCAGATCGTCGCGGTTATTCGCTTCTCCCAGAGCCACCTGACTGAGGAGCCAGCTGGTGGGCGATGCGGCTTGTTCCGCAGCGGCCACCGGTTGCCCAGTCAACAGCGCTGGCGTCAGTGTGACGGCCAGCAGGGAGTAAAGCAGCGGTTTTATTCCTGACATGAAGAACTACCTTGTAAAATCAAGTCTCCTTGCGGGGAGAAACGATAACGTCCGTCCAGCCATCCCTGTCCGAACAATGTTAATACCGTATTGTAATAGGCGTCGGTCGCCGGTGGTTGTTGCTGAACGCGTTGTTGCTGCCGGGTCAGCGCGGCAGGGTTACTTTGCCGACTTAAGAGCGGCAATAGTGCGGCGGAGAATCCCACCGGCCCGTCACCACTGACTTGCAGGGTGCGGGTGTTGATCTTTTCCGGTGGCAGCGGATGCTGTTGCAGATACTCGGCCATCGGGGCGAAGTGCTGTTGCAAGGCCGCGGCTGGTACACTTTGTGGATCGAGCATACCAATCCACAGGTAGACGCGGATAGCGTCATAACTGCCAATCCAACCGGAGTCACTTTTTTCTTGCCACTGTTTGTCTTGTGTCCAGTTGATCCAGTTCGGGGCAAAACCGTGCGGGGCGCTATCTAGCAATAAACGCTGGGTTGCCTGACGCATCGCCGGCCAAATCTGATGCGGATATTGGTTGGCTAACCGGTCGATAATAAAAGGCGGCAGATAGCTGGGGTTGAGTGTCCAGCTGTCGGCGTGGGTAAAGCCACTGGCTCCCGGTAGTAGCATCGGGCCTAAGCCTGGTAAGTTGGCCACTTCGTGGCGGATGATCTGTTGCAACAGCAGGGCGCTGCGACTTTGGTAGTCGCGAATTTGCCACAGGCGGCCAGCTTCACTCAGGGTGTAGGCAATCCACAGATCGGAGTCGGCGGCAGAGTTTGGATCCAGGACTTTCCCTTGGCCTGCGGGAGTCAGTCCCCACTGCCATGCGGGCAGATGCTCGGTCAGATCCCCCTGTGCCAAGTGGGTTTCGGTCCAGCGCAGTAAACGGCGGAAGGTGCCCTGATCGCCAGCAATCAGGGCAAAGAACAGGGCGTAAGACTGACCTTCCGACGTGGTGATTTTACGGGCGTCACTGTGATCAATGACCCGCCCTTGCGGGTCAATGAAGTGGAGCTTAAAACTTTCCCACGCCGGCCAAGAGCAGCTGGCACGGGCGCTGGGGCTGCTCAATAACAGCATAAGCAGCAGTGCCGTAGTGCGTCGGTGTGCCATGGCCGTATCTGCTCCTTATTTGTGGTTGTCATCCAGACGACGACGCGTAATCCAACGCATGGTATTCCATAGCGCGATACTCACCAGTACCACGGCGACGGCGGCAATCAGCGCCAGCAGCAGTGGGTAGGACGACAGGTGATACCACACCAGCATCCACCACGGCAGATGACCAACGTAGTACAGCTCTCCGACGCGCTCACTGTTGATCTGGCCGTCACGGAACACCACTACCGAACCGCTCATGGTGCTGACTTTACTCGAATCATTGAGACCTTGTGTGATCAGCGCCAGATTCTCGGTATTGGAGGCCAACATGGCGACCACACTGCGTTGCTTACCAAAGGGTGATTCAAAACCTATCATGGCGGCAATATTGCCTTCCGAGCGGGTATCCACCGAGCTGGCTGGTTGCAGGCTCGGGTTTGGCGCTTTGGAGGGGCTGAGGCTGACTTCGCGCACGGGGCGCAGAGGTTGGTTAAGCCAGGCGCGGGTTTGCTCTATCAGGCCACTGTGATCTTTTTGCAGCAATGGATCGCCGGAGGCCAGCTGGCCAATCAGCAGTAAATCTTTATCAGCCTCCTTAGCTTGCTGCCAGTTATCGGTGATTGTCACTTGGACGGCCGGGTAGCCGGTTGAGGCCCCCATCTTGCCCATCAGGCTCAGCAGCAGCCCCAATTCTGATGGCGTTGGCTGTGCCGGCATCAGCACTAAAGTTTGGGACAGATCGGCTAAACGGGTGAACGGGTAGCCGACGTTGGCAAAGGCCCGTAAGTCCGGCATCGCGATATAGTGATGGTAACCACTGAAATCGATGGTCGAACTCGGTTCGATGGCCGCTTGGACATTGGGACTAATGCTGGTGACACATATGCCCCGTGGGCCACCACTGGTGTAGGAGCCAAAGGCAAAATCGAAGCGCAGTTGGTTACGGGAGCCGATTTTCAATGCCGGGATCAGCACATCGCTGCTGCGGTTGAACATATCGGTGAGAACCGGCAGACGCAGACGCTCGGAGCTGCCACCCTGACCGGAGTCGCGCAGCAAAAATGCCTGCACAAACTGGTCATTGATACTGACGTTCAACCGTGAGCTGTCCATCGTCACCGGCGGGGTATAGCGATATTGCAAGTTCAGTGGGATACCGGGGCTGCGCCAAGTAAACAGATCGGGCGGCACGTTCATGGTTAAGGTGATCGGGTTCGGGGTCAGACCGGAGACTTGCAATTGCTGCGGGTAATCCATCAGTTCACTGAACGGGATGGGTCGGTCAGTTCGGACCCAGTTTGGTGCGTCATACGGCTGACGCGGCAGCAGTTTTTTCACGTCGGTGATGGTGATGGATTGTCCACGCAGCAACGTGGTGCCAAGGGTAATCCCTTGTGCTGCCGTCAGCAGATCAGCATCGTCACGACCGAGGATCAGCAGCAGTTTGATGTACGGCTTTTGGGGATGGCTGATGATCTCCACCGTCGGCGCGTCTACCGGCGGATAATCGCGCAAGAAATCTGGTCGCTGGCTATTGCTAGCGAACACGATAGCATTTTGTTCCGGTAACTGATTCAGATT
>JBOFCH010000202.1:0-3715 GCA_051645985.1 Plesiomonas sp.
TCAATGTCGCGGAGCCAGAGGTGACCGGGATCACTTGTGCGCCCATCAGGCGCATTCGAAACACGTTGGGCGATTGCCGCTCTACATCTTTGGCTCCCATATAAATGCGGCATTTCAAGCCGAGCAGAGCACAGGCCAACGCGGTGGCGACGCCGTGCTGACCGGCACCCGTTTCAGCGATGATCTCCGTTTTTCCCATTCGGCGAGCCAGTAGCGCTTGTCCGAGCACTTGGTTGGTTTTGTGTGCGCCGCCGTGCAGCAGATCTTCGCGCTTAAGGTATAGCTTGGTGCGGGTACCCGCAGTTAAGTTGCGGCACAGTGTCAGCGCTGTTGGGCGGCCGGCGTAGTTCATCAGTAAATCATGTAATTCGGCCTGAAAAGCCGGATCGTGGCGCGCGTCAATAAAGGCTTCTTCCAGCTGTTGCAGAACCGGAATAAGGATCTGGGGGACAAACATCCCACCAAACTCACCAAAATACGGATTAAGCTTTGTCATGCGGACACTCCCTGCTGACGTAAACGTGAAAAAACGGTGGTGATTTTGTCCTGACTTTTGATACCGGGGGCGCTTTCTAACCCTGAGTTAAAGTCCAATCCGGCGGCGCCCAGCTGCTGAGCTGATTCGGCGTTATCGGGGCCGAGGCCGCCAGCTAGCAGTACCTTATCGAGTGACAACCCGTTGAGCAGCGCCCAATTAAAGGTGCGACCGGTGCCACCAAACTGGCCTTGGGATTCGGTATCTAACAGATAGCGCTCAACATGCGGCAGATCCAGTGTGGGAGCCTGCTCTCCAACCGGGAGGGCCTTCCAGATGTGGCAACTGGCCGGCAGAATTTGGCGCAAGGCATGGATATAGGCGGCATCTTCGCTTCCGTGCAACTGCACGGCATGTAAGCCCAAACGCTCGACGGTTAGCGCGATGGTTTCTGGCTTGGCGTTGCGAAATACGCCCACGTATTGCAGTGGTGCGGCGGCCTGAATGGTTTTGGCGGTGGCGATATCGACATAACGGGGTGATTTCCCGACAAAAATCAAACCGCCGTAATAGGCCCCCGCTTGATAGGCGGCTAAGGCATCTTCCGGTCGGGTCAACCCACAGACTTTATTTTCGCCCAGCAGCACGCGGCGTACCGCTTGATTCAAATCAGGCTCGGCCATCAGGGCGCTACCAATGAGAAAACCATGCGCGATTTGGCCCAGTTGCTGAATTTGGCGGTGATGGTGAATACCAGACTCACTGATAATGATCACATCAGGCGGCAGCATGGCGGCCAACTTAGTGGTACGAGAGGTATCAATGCTTAAATCGCGCAGGTTACGGTTGTTGATTCCGACGACGCGTGCACCCAGTTTCACGGCGCGCTCAGCCTCTTCTGGATTACTGACCTCAGTCAGCACGCCCATTTGCAGGCGGTCGGCCACGGCGTGCAGTACGCGATACTCGTCATCATTGAGTACTGACAGCATCAGTAAAATAGCATCAGCCTGATGTTGGCGAGCCAGATAAATCTGGTAGGGATCGATAATAAAATCTTTGCACAGCACCGGCTGGTGGACTTCATTTCTCACCAGCGGCAGAAAGGCAAAGCTCCCTTGAAAGTACTTTTCATCCGTGAGTACCGAGATCACTGAGGCATATGGCGCGTAGGTACGAGCGATAGCGGCCGGATCAAAATCGGTTCGGATCAGCCCTTTGGAGGGCGAGGCTTTCTTGCACTCCAGAATAAAGGCCGGTCGGCTCTGGCGCAGCGCCGCATAAAAATCGCGCTCACTGGGGTGAACATCCAGAATAAAGTTCTCTAGCGGCAGCGCAATTTTTTGCTGCGCAATCCAGTGATGTTTGTCGGCGACAATACGGCTTAATACAGTCTCTTTCATCCTTAACCTCGGGCTGCAAGAAGTTGAACTTTGCGCAGGGCCTGATCTCCGGCCAGCACGGCTAATGCCTGCTCCGCATTGTGCTTGAGATTTTCCTGTCCGAACAGCCGCAGCAATAAGGCAACGTTAGCCGCTACGGCATGACGTTGTGCGGTGCTCCCCTGACCTTGCAGTAATTGCGTGAGAATGCGCGCATTTTCACTGGCATCACCACCGCGCAGGCTTTCCAGTGGGGCCGACGTTAAACCGAAATCCTCGGGAGTTAAGGTGTAGCTGTAAATCTCACCATCCCGCAGTTCAGCGACTTGAGTTGGGCCGTGCAGGGCCACTTCATCCAGACCACTACCGTAGACAACGGCGGCGCGTGCAAAACCCAGTTCGCGCAGGGTGTGGGCCACCGGCAGCAACAAATCAGCTGAATAGACGCCCATCAACTCCAGTGGCGGTCGGGCCGGGTTAATTAAAGGCCCGAGGACATTAAAAATAGTGCGGGTTTTTAACTGCTGGCGAACTGGCATGGCATGGCGCACACCGCCGTGGTATTGCGGGGCAAACAAGAAACAGACCCCCAGTTCGTTCATGGCGGCGCGGGCGTCTTCGGCCGGTAAGTCGATGCGGATCCCCAGAGCGCTCAGCACATCGGAGGAGCCGGTCAGGCTGGAAACGCTGCGATTACCATGTTTGGCAATTCGCACATCACAGCAGGCGGCGACGAACGCGCTGGCGGTGGAAATATTGATGCTGCCGCTGCCATCACCGCCGGTGCCAACAATATCGGCAAACAGGTAATCTGGACGCGGGAAGGGCTGGGCATGAGCCAGCAACGCGGATGCCGCACCGGCGATCTCTTGCGGTGTTTCACCGCGCATTTTCAAGGCGATCAAGATGGCGGCCAGCAGCTCTGGTGGCATGTTGCCCTGAATAATACAGTCGAACAGGGTGTGGCTTTCTTCGCGGCTTAATGCATCGCGGCGGAATAATTTGTCCAGAATGGCTTGCATCGTTGAGTCCTTCTTCGTTCCGTTCTTTTTCATCCAAATCCACGTGTGTCAGGCGGTCAGGCTTTGTGGCTCTGCGCTGACCCAGCGCAGCGTATTGGCCAGCAGTACGGCGCCTTGCGTAGTGAGGATGGATTCGGGATGGAACTGAAAACCACAGATCCGGTCATGATCGTTGCGGATCGCCATCGGTGTTCCCTGATATTCGGCTGAGACGGTGAGAGTGTTCGGCAGATTGCTTCCAGCCAGTGAGTGATAACGGGCCACGGGCAAGGGGTGGGAGAGTCCGGCGAACATCGCTTGACCATCATGGGTAATGGCCGAGGCTTTACCGTGGATAATTTCACCGGCCGTGCTCACCGTGCCACCATAAGATTCGATCAGCGCTTGATGACCAAGGCAGATACCGATGATCGGAATCTCGCCTTTCATTTTGGCAATCAACTCGGGCATGCAACCTGCGGCCGAGGGCGTTCCCGGCCCCGGAGACAGTACCAGTACGGCCTGTGGCAGCTGGCGCAGCGCAGACGCAATGTGCTCAGCGTTGACACTGTTACGAAATACGGTGACCGGGCATCCTAATAAGCGGAACTGATCCACGAGGTTATAGGTGAAGGAATCGAAGTTATCCAGCAGTACCACATGCGGTAATCGTGCTTCGTTAGTGCTGTGGGCCAAGCTCTGTTCTAACGTGACGGCGGCGTTGGTATTAGATGAGTTCAGCATGATGGTGTCTCCTGTGCCGCGGCGGCATGTGGGCGATGCGTCGATGCTTGCCGGTCTTGCAGGGTAAAGTGATGGGCGCGGGCGATAGCACTGATCACGGCTTGTGCTTTGGC
>JBOFCH010000203.1:0-6660 GCA_051645985.1 Plesiomonas sp.
AATGCTCTAATAGCACAACCACTTTACATCGCCACCGCATTATTAACAATGGATTAACAACACATTTTCAAACAGGTGTTTATTTATTGCCATCTGGCACTCAGCACCTGCCTGTTTAAAGCGACCTTAACAGGTGGCCTTAGCATCGTCGTGTCGTTGTATTTATCAGAGATTCTGCGATAAAGGTCGGAGATGATAGCATGTTGTAGGCTAAAAGCGGTATCTTATGCTGAATTTACAGCGGGATATATGTTGTAATGATTTACAGCTGTCGAAAACGCCAGCATTTTATATGATAAATGATTTTCATACCCATTCATCAATCTGCGGCTCCCATATAGCCCGCTGTCTACGGCGTAATGCCGAGATCTCATGGTAATGAGCCACGCCATACGGTAGCGCTACTGGTGCCGCATCGGATGCAGGCAGCCACTCGCCTTCATAACACCTTTCTTCACATCTCACTTCACATTGTGCTTCTTCACTCGGCGTGATCAACGTTCCGACCAAGCTATGTGGATGACTTAAGTATGCCTTAGCAGGAATACATTCAAGAAAGACCGGAAATAGCTGCATACTCATCCGCATTGTCCCCTCCGCCTATATACTCTGTGCACCCATGTGTTCAGGTCACCTATGTGTTCAAGCCCGCAGCCCTAACCTAACGGCGTTGAGGTTAAGAGCACGACCGGCATGATACGTGTGTGATACAGCGAGTGATGAAGTGAGTGATAAAGTGAAGTATAGCTGCTGATATGAACACAGGTGCGTTGGTGGCAAAGCGGTAACAAGAAATAATGGGTGAAGACCCCAGTAAATCGAGGGTCACACTGGCGACATCGATATACCCGTAAGAGGTGGTAAGACGTAAGCCCTCCATACCATCATCATGGATGAGCGCCTCCCCATAAAAAAACAGGACGCCCCTTCGGTTGTCCTGTTTTTTATATCACGTTATATCACGCGCAGAATTTCTGACTACACCGCAAGTTACTCGCGGCCCGGCAGCTTTTTCCACGTCACATTGTTACGCAGATAAACCGGCGCGGCATTCTCTACCGCCACTACGTCACCGCACTGCCAGCAGGCCAATGCCTGTGGCAACATATCACGCGCTTCCGGCAACAAAATACCACTGTCAGTCAGTAACACTCCTTCGGCCTGCGCCAAGGTTGGATACGCCGTAAAGCCAGTACCGGCAGTTGCCCATCCATTATCCTGAGAATGCGCTATCACCTGTACCGACTGCGGCTCTAACACGGCCTCTTCGCCCAGCACCTGCCATGTACCATTTTCTGCCCGGACATACTGCCCCCAGTACACTTCGCCCATCCGCGCATCAATCGCCACCAGCACTTGCTGATGGTGATGCAAACGGTAAGCGCCTTGCGCCATCGCCAGTAAGTTAGACACCCCGATCATCGGCAGATCGGCGCCCAGCGCCAGCCCTTGCGCTACACCCACGCCGATCCGAACCCCGGTAAAACTGCCCGGCCCGCGGCCAAAGGCCAGCGCATCCAGTTGGGTCAGTGTCAGACCAGCCTCGGCCAGCATCTGCTGCACCATCGGTAAAATGCGCTGCGTATGCTCACGCGGACAGACTTCGGAAACGGCATACACCTCTCCGTCTACCCACAGGGCAGCAGAGCAGGCTTCAGTGGCGGTATCTAGCGCCAGAATTCGGGTGGACATCCAGACCTCGGATCAATAACCAATAACAACGTGCAATTCAGATTAGCCCAGCATGATAGCATGAAGCCTTAATCTTGCGGCGCAATCTGATGCAGAAAGCGGATCGCCTGTGCCAGATCCCGCGTGCGCGGCAGCGGCGGCAGACTCTCCAAAAATACCTGCCCGTATGGGCGCAATACCAGCCGTGCATCGCAGATCACCACCACACCGCGATCTTGGGTATCACGGATCAGTCGCCCGACCCCTTGCTTTAAGGTGATCACGGCATCCGGTAGCTGCACATCACTGAACGGATCGCAGCCCCGGCGCTGGCTGTCTTCCATGCGCGCTTTTAGCAGTGGATCATCGGGCGCTGTGAACGGCAGCTTGTCGATGATCACGCAAGACAGCGCTTGGCCGCGCACATCCACCCCCTCCCAAAAACTTCCCGTCGCCACCAGCAAGGCATTACCGTGCTCGACAAAGGTTTCCAGCAATTTCTGTTTGCCGGTTTCCCCCTGCACCAGCACCGGCAGGCTCAAGCGCGCACGAAACCGCTCGGCCAGATCCCGCATCATCTGATGCGATGTACATAAGAAAAAGCAGCGACCTTGGCTGGCCTCAATCACCGGCGTCAACAGAGTCACCAGTGCCTCAGCGGTATACGGCCGATTCGGCTCCGGTAGGAAACGGGGCACACATAATAAAGCCTGCGACGGATAATCAAACGGACTGGTTAGCGTCAGTTGGCGCGCCTGAGCAATGCCCAGCCGCTGACAGTAATGGTCAAAATTCTCCCCCACCGCCAACGTTGCAGAGGTGAAAATCCACGCCGCCGGATGCAAGCGCATCTGCTCACTGAATTTGTCGGCCACACTCAGCGGCGTTAGGTTCAAACTAAAATGGCGTCCACTGCTTTCATACCAGTAGCTGTAACCGGTCACATCGGTGTCGCTCAAGCGTTTGAGGCGTGCACGAAACTGCTCCGCGCGCTCAAAAGCAGCATCGAGCAATTTAGAGCGCCCAACCACTAAACGCAGCACCTCGGTGGCAAAATCCAGCGCATCATTCAGACGCGCCAATTCCCGCTGGATCAGCGGATTTCGCAGTGCATCGCGCCAATTCCCACGCCCGCTTCCCCCGTTTAAGACAATGCACAAATCTTGTGCCGTCTGGGTTAAGCGCTCAGCGCATTTGCTCAGCTGCGCCACATCGCGCACCTCAAGGTGATAGCCCAGCAACATGTCTTTGCCCAGATCCAGCAACTGGCGCGAGGTGAGCGACTGACCAAAATACTGACTGGCAATGTCCGGTAACTGATGCGCTTCGTCGAAAATGATCACGTCGGCTTCGGGGATCAACTCGGCAAAACCGGTCTCTTTCACCACCATATCGGCCAAAAACAGGTGATGGTTCACCACCACCACATCGGCTTCCAGCGCGCGGCGACGCGCCCGTACCACGTAACAGTCCTGATACTGCGGACATTCGGTTCCGAGGCAAGACTCGTTGGTACTGGTGACCATCGGCAGCACCGGACTGTCCTCTGCCACCGCATCGCAATCACTCAGATCGCCACTGTCACTGGATGATGACCAGGTGCGGATCCGCACCAGATCGGCTAGCACCGTTTTGTCAGTCAAGTGACTTTCGGCCATCTGCCGATCTAACCGATCCAGACACAGGTAATTCGCGCGCCCTTTCAGTAACGCGACCCGACCGGTAAAATTAAGTGCGCCCTCAATGGTTGGCAGATCGCGGCGAAACAGCTGATCTTGTAGATTTTTCGAGCCGGTGGAGATGATAGTTTTACGCTTAGCCGCCAATGCGGGCACCAAATAAGCATAAGTTTTGCCGGTTCCAGTTCCCGCTTCCACCACCAGCGCGGATTTATGCTCAATCGCCTCACGTACCGCTTCGGCCATCTGGCGCTGCGGTTCACGGGCACGAAAGCCATCAATGTTACGGGCCAGAATGCCATCATCTGCAAAATAGTTGTCTGTCACGCGCGCCGGCCTGCCATCGGAATAAGTGATCGAAGCGACCATTATGCCTGTCTGCCTGCGCTGCGGCCAATCGGATCTGCATCACCGGCGATGGAAAAATCCAAAGCAACCGCCTGACCATCAGCCGTTCACGCTCATCGCGATGAAAAATGACGCTCACAAACACTCCGTGTTTCCGCGCTCAACTAGCATAAAATACAACCAATTCCACTGACTACGCGTGTTATTCACTGGCGCAAAATTTACTGTTGCTTTTGGCCAGCGCTTTGGTTTAAGTTGAATTCAACGCGAGTCAATTAATGACCTCTGACTTATTGCAACACTGGCTCATTTAACACTGACTCACTTAATTAAATTGCATTTGTCACTTAAATTTGTCACTTCTTAAATAAGTGACATAAATAATACAGCGAGATTTCACCATGACTGTTGTTACCGTTCGCAACCACCACCATCACCATCATCCTGATTAGTCTTTCAGGACGCTGGTCCGTGGAAGACGCTCAGAGAGTTCTTCCGGTGGACGACAGTCAAGGTACACAATCCAGCCCCCGGAAGCTTACTTTTCCGGGGGCTTTTTACTGTATACGCCGGTACAAACTGGCTACAGGCAAAACGTCAACGGATGACGTAACGATTTAACGGCCTACCCCGCCGCCCGCTACACCGGAGTAGACCAGCAATTTATCCAGCCCTGCCTGCGGGTGCTGGGACAAAATCAAACTAAAAGGACATTGCCATGCTTAACACCAACCGACTGCGCATCGCTATTCAAAAATCTGGCCGCCTGAGCGATGACTCACGCGAGCTGCTGGCCCGCTGTGGGGTCAAAATCAATCTGCAACAACAACGCCTGATTGCCTTTGCCGAAAATATGCCGATTGATTTGCTGCGCGTGCGCGATGACGATATTCCGGGGCTGGTGATGGATGGGGTGGTCGATCTCGGTATCATCGGCGAAAACGTACTGGAAGAAGAAGTACTGAGCCGCCAAGCCCGTGGCGAAGCCCCGCAATACAGCACTCTGCGACGTTTAGATTTCGGTAGTTGTCGCCTGTCATTGGCTGTTCCGATTGATACCCGCTATGACGGCCCTGCCAGCCTGCTCAACGCCCGCATTGCCACGTCCTATCCCAATTTGCTGAAACGCTATATGGATGAGCGCGGGATCGCCTTTAAAAGTTGCCTACTCAACGGCTCGGTCGAAGTCGCGCCACGCGCCGGTCTGGCCGATGCCATCTGCGATCTGGTGTCTACCGGTGCCACCCTTGAAGCCAACGGTCTGCGCGAAGCGGAAGTGATTTATCGCTCCAAGGCCACCTTGATCCAACGCGCTGGCACGCTGTCCGCCGAAAAACAGCAATTGATCGATCGCCTGCTGACTCGGATGCAAGGGGTGATCCAAGCGCGCGAATCCAAATACATCATGCTGCACGCGCCCACCGATCGCTTAGAAGAGATCATCGCACTGTTGCCGGGTGCCGAGCACCCTACCGTATTGCCGCTGGCCAATGAGAAAAATCGGATCGCCATGCACATGGTCAGTAGCGAAACCCTGTTTTGGGAAACCATGGAGCAGCTCAAGGCCCTAGGTGCCAGCTCGATTCTGGTACTGCCTATTGAAAAGATGATGGAGTAACGGCGATGGATATTCTTAACTGGAGCCGCCTGAGCACAACCGAGCAACAGCAAGCCTTGATGCGACCGGCCATCAGCGCTGCGCAAGATATCAGCGCGCGTGTACGCGACATCGTGCAACAAGTCCAACAAGGCGGCGACGCCGCATTACTGGCACTGACCGAGCGCTTTGACCGTATTCGCCCCAACACATTGGCGGTCACTCCCGCGGAAGTTGATGCCGCGGAAGCGCGTCTGAGTCGCGAGATGAAAGCGGCACTGCAAAACGCCTATCGCAATATCGCCGCGTTTCACGAAGCCCAGCGCCCCTCGGTCATTACCGTGGAAACCCAACCGGGGGTGACCTGTGAGGTGATCACTCGTCCGGTGCAATCGGTCGGTCTGTATATTCCGGGCGGCACGGCGCCACTGCTGTCCACAACGTTGATGCTCGGCATTCCGGCGCGCATTGCCGGTTGCCCACAAGTGATGCTGTGCTCACCACCGCCAATTGCCGATGAAATTTTGTATGTCGCGCGCCTGTGTGGCATCAGCCAAATTTTTAATGCCGGCGGCGCGCAGGCGATTGCAGCGATGGCCTACGGTACGGAATCTATCCCTAAAGCTGACAAGATTTTTGGCCCGGGCAACGCCTATGTCACCGAAGCCAAGCGACAGGTCAGCCAAGATCACCGCGGCGCCGCCATGGATATGCCTGCCGGCCCCTCGGAAGTGCTGGTGATCGCCGATGCCAACGCCAACCCGGTATTTATCGCCAGCGATCTGCTGTCACAAGCCGAGCACGGCCCCGACTCTCAGGTGATCCTGCTGACCCCCAGCCAGACACTGGCCGATGCCGTGACCGCCGAGGTCGACCGTCAGCTGGCACTGCTGCCGCGCGCCAATATCGCCAGGCAAGCACTGGCCGCCAGCCGCATTATCCTGACCACCGATCTGGCGCAGGCGGTGGCCATCAGCAATCAGTATGGCCCCGAACACTTAATCATCCAGACCGACGCGCCGCGCCAACTGCTGCCCGCGCTGCACAATGCTGGCTCGGTCTTTCTGGGAGCGTGGACGCCGGAATCGGCCGGTGATTATGCCTCCGGCACCAACCACGTGCTGCCGACCTACGGCTATACCCGCACCTATTCCAGCTTAGGACTGGCCGATTTCATGAAGCGAATGACCGTGCAAGAGCTAACCGCCGATGGCTTGCTGGCACTGGCCCCCACCGTCGAGCGCATGGCGGCCGCCGAAAAACTCGATGCCCACCGGCTAGCGGTGACGTTACGGGTTCAAGCGCTACACACTGGCCGCCGTGATGCAGAAAATATCACCGCCGCCCACACTGCCGACGCACAAG
>JBOFCH010000204.1:0-4299 GCA_051645985.1 Plesiomonas sp.
ATGGCGCCGAGATCGAGCTGCATGCACCGTATCTGGCCGAAATGGTGCGCCAAGAGATGCTGAATCGCTATGGTGAAGAGGCTTATACCGAAGGCTTTAAAGTCTACACTACGGTTGACTCCACCACACAGTTAGCGGCCGAACAGGCACTGCAAAATAACGTGATTGATTATGACCTGCGCCACGGCTACCGCGGTGCCGCGAATCAACTGTGGAAAAGCGGCGAGCCGGCATGGGATCTCAGCAAAATGGTCAGCAGCCTCAAGGCGCTGCCAAGCTATGGCCCTTTCCAAGCCGCGGCCGTGACGGCGGTGCAAGACAAATCCGCCAACGTGGTTCTGGCTGACGGCCAAACGGTCACCTTAAGCTGGGATGGCATCAAGTGGGCGCGTCCATTTATCAGTGATACCCGCCAAGGGCCATCACCGAAAAACGCCCGCGATGTGCTGAAAAGTGGCCAACAAATCTGGGTGCGCCAAGTCGGTGACCAGTGGTGGCTCGGTCAGGTGCCGGATGTCAACTCGGCGCTGATCTCACTGAATCCAGACAACGGAGCGGTGAAAGCCATCGTCGGCGGCTTTAGCTTCAACCAGAGCAAGTTTAATCTGGTCACGCAGGCGACCCGTCAGCTTGGCTCCAACATCAAGCCATTTATCTATGCCGCAGCGCTGGATAAAGGGTTGTCGCTGGCCACCATTCTCAACGATGCACCGATTACCCGTTGGGACTCCGGCTCTGGCAGCGACTGGCGTCCGAAAAACTCACCGGCGGTGTACGACGGCCCTCTGCGCCTGCGTGTCGGTCTGGGGATGTCGAAAAACGTGATGATGGTGCGCGCCCTGCGGGCAATTGGCGTCAATTTTGCCGCCGATTTCTTGGAGCGTTTTGGCTTTAATCCGGCCAATATCTCGCGCTATGAATCACTGGCGTTGGGCGCTGCGGAGTTTACCCCGCTGGAAGTGGCCCGTGGTTACTCGGTCTTTGCCAACGGTGGCTACCTGATCACGCCTTACTTCATCAGTAAGATTGAAGACTCCAACGGTAAGGTACTGGAAGAAGCTAAACCGCTAGTGGCTTGTACCGGTACCTGCGATATCCCGGTCGTGTACGGCGAAACACCAAAAGCAGCGGTACTGGGCAATGCGCTGACCGAAGATCTGCCTACCCAAGAGGGTATGGTGCCAACACCGCAGATAGAGCATGTGGATACACCACTGCTGGAGAAAAAAGAGGAAAGCGAAGGTTACGCACCACATGTGATCAGCACCCAACTGGCGTTCTTGATCCGTGATGCGCTGGAATCGGCCATCTGGGGTGAACCGGGTGGTGGCTGGCAAGGCACCGGCTGGCGTGCCGCGCGTCTGCTGAAACGGCACGATATCGGGGGTAAAACCGGCACCACCAACAGCTCGAAAGATGCGTGGTATTCCGGTTATGGCCCGCAAACCGTGACATCGGTATGGATAGGCTTTGACGATCACCGCCGTACTCTCGGCCGCACGACTCAGAACCCGAACCTGAAAGGTCAGCAGATCTCGGGTTACGAAGGCGGGGCGAAATCGGCGCAGCCGGCGTGGGATGCGTTCATGCAATCTGCGTTAACCGGTGTCCCTGAGCAGCCGAAGCAGATCCCGGATGGTATTTTGAGTATTCCTATCGATATGCAAACCGGTAAGCTGGCTGACGGCACTGGACGTAGCCGAGTTGAGTATTTTATTCCGGGTACCGAGCCAACCGAAAAAGTCACCCACGAGGTGGGTACCACTATCTTTGACAGTAGCTCCGGCTCACAACAAGAGCTGTTCTAACCGAGCGCCCCTATAGCAGGATAGCGGGCCATCAATCCTAAAAGGGCAGCGTACGCTGCCCTTTTTGCGACCGGTGATCTGTTCTGCATAGCCGTCACTCAGGCATGCTGCAACCAAGGTGCCACCGCCGACAAGAAGTAACGGCCACAGTGGCGACCAATCCAGTAGTCATGATCCAGCTCCGTCTGGTTACTGCCTAGTGTTTTACTGGCCAGCGAATGTGGTGGGAAGATTTCGATGATCCGCAGTTTATCGGGCGGATTTAATAAGAAATGTTGTGTCTGCTTATAGCAGCGCTCGTGATGCTCCACCATCTGTGCCATATGGTGAAATTTGCTGTGTGACAACCACTTACTAAAGCGGCTCAACCACTCCGAGGTGTAGTAAGGTGCGGATGGCACTGTGCGGATCACCACAATCAAATCGGCACCACGCCGGTACGCCTCTTCCACTGGGATCGCCGCGCTGACGCCACCATCCCAATAGCGCACCCCACCGACGTCTACTCCGTTACGATACAACCCCGGAATGGCCGATGAGGCTTTCATCGCATCGTGCCAGTTATCCGGTCGCGCCGGCATATACACCGGTTGGAAGTCATCGTAACGCGATGCACACATCAGAAATTCGCGGTCTTGTAAGCGGGCTGGCGCACGATCTAAGGCCAACGGATAGATCTGCGCCACCGAGTTCATCAGCCAATCGAGATTCAACATATGGCCACCCGTGGCAAAAGCCACTGGGCTGAAAAACCGTTTCTGGGTAGTAAAACGGGTGATCACATTACGCGCATAACCGGCCTGATTGAGCACATAGGCCGAGGCGTTTTGCGCGCCCGCTGACGTCCCCAAGATCAACTCAAACGGGTAATAGTGATCGCCGAGAAACTCATCCAGCACGCCGGCAGTAAAAATACCGCGCTGCCCGCCCCCTTCACACACCAACGCCAGTTTTTCATACCGGATCGGCCGTGAAATAGCTAGCGGTTCAATACACCCGATACTCAGCGGCAGACGCTTTCCCATAATACCAACACTATCACCCAGTTAATCAAGACTGAGTTTTAGTGTAACGCCGAACTGGGCTGACAACCACGTCGCTTCTGATTCACTTATCAGGAATTGGTAAGAATGGTTTTCCACGGTAGCGCTGGATTACCCAGACTGATGAAATCGGGATTTTCCAGCGTCTCGCGCCGGTTGTAAGTCAGCGCTTGCAGTTGCAGATCGCGCAGGTCTCCCCCCGCTTCATGCAAGATACATTGTGCCGCCGCGGTATCCCACTCACCGGTCGGGCCGAGACGCAAATAACAGTCCACCAGCCCCTCGGCCACCATGCAGCTTTTCAGTGAGCTAGAGCCATACGGGAAGAACTGATAGGCCCAGTCCGGGTTGAGCCGCTGTTGTAAACGGGGTAATGATTGACGACGACTCACCGCTACTCGCAGCGTCTGACTGTCGGCTGGCGTTGGCCGGATCTGCAAACGGGTTTCCACACCATCACTATCACGTTTATACGCGCCTTGGCCTTGCACGGCGTAGTACCAAACCTGTGCCACCGGGGCATAAATCACCCCCAGCACCGGCTGATTCTCTTCCATCAGCGCAATCATGGTGGAGAATTCCCCACTGCCGTAGATGAACTCCTGCGTCCCATCCAATGGATCAACCAGCCAGTAACGCGACCAGGTGGCGCGCTGGGTCAAGGCTATCTGGCAATCTTCTTCGGAGAGCACCGGAATCTCCGGCGTCAGCGCACGCAAACGTTCACACAGCAAACGGTGCGCCGCCAAGTCGGCATTGGTCACCGGTGTATGATCGGCTTTTAATTGCGGGTTGATATTGCCCTGCTGATAAATAGCGGCAATCTGCCGCCCCGCCTCTTCGGCAATCGCCAACAGTGGCGATAACAGCGCCTGTGGTGTCATGCTAGGCTCCTCATGTTAGGTTCCTTGATGGCCAACAGGCTGCGCCTCGGCGCGCAACCAATCACGCACCATATACAGCGCGGTCATTGCCCGGGCCTCATTAAATTCAGGATGGGCCAGCAGGCTATCAATATCGCTCAGTGGCCAGTAAATCAGATCCAATGGCTCTGGCTCATCGCCTTCTAATCGCTGCGGATAGAGATCGCGCGCCAGTACCAAAGTCATATGGCTGGAAAAATAGGCCGGTGCCATACGCACCGATTTTAAGACTGTCAGCTCCCCGGCACCAAAGCCCGCTTCTTCCATCAGCTCACGGTTGGCCGCATCCAGCACGCTTTCGCCGGGATCGACCAAACCTTTCGGGAAGCCAAGTTCATAACCTTCGACCCCCACAGCATACTCGCTGATCAGCAATAGCTGATCGCCGATCACCGGGATGATCATCACCGATTCACGCTGGCTAGGGCGCATCCGCTCATACACCCGTTCGACACCATTGGCAAACCGCAGCGCCACCGACTCGACATGGAACAAACGCGAGCGAGCCACGGACTCCACCGCCAA
>JBOFCH010000205.1:0-2534 GCA_051645985.1 Plesiomonas sp.
TCAGACAAATACAACGACAGAGGTCGCTATTATCGCATGTCTGATGCAATCAACTGGTGGCTTGTTTTGCGAGGCGAAGCAAGTTTTTGAAAGGATTGTGTGTGCCACAGACAGGGCCATCGGCCCTGTCTATGAGGGAGATCAACCGCGGCGAACGGCGATAGCTTCGATCTCAATTTTGACGTCTTTTGGCAGACGCGCAACTTCCACGCAAGAGCGTGCAGGGAACGGTGCATGGTGCTCATTAAAGAAGGCTTCGTACTCGGCATTGACGGCCGCGAAGTCGTTCAGATCTTTAACGAAGACCGTGGTTTTCACAATATCGGCTACCCGCAGGCTCGCGGCTTCCACGATAGCGCGCACGTTTTCCAGAGACTGACGGGCCTGAGCCACCACGTCTTCTGCGATTTCACCGGTAGCCGGGTTCACCGGGATCTGACCGGAGGTGATCACCATGCTGCCAAGATCGACGCCCTGAACATAGGGGCCGATAGCGGCAGGGGCTTTTGCGGTGCTGATCACATGACTCATAACGCTTCCTTTTATTCGGTTTAAAAAGAGTTCGTTATGATTATAAAGCCTGTGCGGCGGGAAACACAGTGAGCCGTGCCAAAGGGCAGCACGGCGACTGTAAGCTGAATCGGGTCAGTTAGCAGAACGAGGAGATTACAGCTGCTCTGTGACCACTTCACTGTCAAAGACCTTCTCGCAATATTTGCACTTTAACAGCACTTGCTGGGCTTTTTTACGCACCCAAAAGCCGGAGCTGACGGGTTCGCTGTGGCTGATACAGTTACTGTTCGGGCAGTTCAGCACATGCTCGATATACTCAGGCAGCTCCAGATGCCGTTTTTGCACCACCTGATAGTTTTCAATCTGATTGACGGTTGCATCCGGTGCGTAGATAGCCAGCTGGTTAGCCTGATCGCCGGTCAGGAAGACGTTTTCAATCTTGATCAGATCTTTTTGCCCCAACGCCGCCGATGGCAGATTCAGACCGACGGTGATGCGTTGGCGCGTTTCGCTGAACTTAAACAGGCTCAAAATCTTGATCCCGATGGTGGCCGGAATATGGTCGATCACGGTGCCGTTCTTGATAGCTTCAACCTGTAGTTTATTTTCACGTTCCATGCTCAGCTCCTCAGGCCAGATTCAGTTCAGGGTTCAGTACCAGTGCTAGCAGCGCCTGACGGGCATATACCCCGTTATCCGCTTGCTGGAAATAGTAGGCGTAGGGGGTGGTGTCTACATCCACCGTAATTTCATCGATACGTGGCAGTGGGTGCAGAATTTTTAGGTTTGGTCGCGCTTCGGTGAGTGCGGCGGCGGTGAGGACAAACTGGGATTTCAGGTTGGCGTATTCGGACGGATCAAAACGCTCTTTTTGCACTCGCGTCATGTACAGAATATCGACATGCGGGATCACCTCTTCAATCGAGGTATGCAGACTGTAGAGGATCCCTTTGTTATCCAGCTCTTCCAGAATGTAGTCTGGCATCGCCAGCGCGTCAGGTGCGATGAAGTAGAAGCGGTTACCGTTGAATTTGGCCAGCGCCTGAGTCAGTGAGTGCACGGTGCGGCCATATTTCAGATCGCCAACCATGGCAATGCTGATGTTATCAAGACGGCCTTGAGTCTCTTGCAAGGTAAACAGATCCAGCAGCGTCTGGCTGGGGTGCTGGTTAGCACCATCGCCAGCATTGAAGACCGGAATGCCGTTGGAGAATTCAGACGCCAGACGGGCCGCCCCTTCTTGTGGATGGCGCATGACAATCGCATCCACGTAATTGCTGATCACGCGGATGGAGTCAGCCAAGGTTTCGCCTTTTTTCCCGAGCGAAGTGTTGCTGCCATCGGCAAAGCCAACCACCTTACCACCAAGGCGCTGAATGGCCGTTTCGAAGGACAACCGGGTTCGGGTGGAGGCTTCAAAAAAACAACTGGCGATCACCTTGTGTTGCAGTAAGGTTGGCTGCGGAACGGCTTTGAGACGCGCGGCGGTATCGACAACCAATTCCAGCTCTTCACGGCTGAATTCCGGAATGGAGATGATGTGTTTGCGGTATAAGGGATTGGCCATGGTGCGCTCCTCTGCAGCCTGACGGATGATAGACGAAAAAAAAGCCCCTACGGATGAGGGGCTTGTTTTTTCAGTAAATCGGGGACTTTCTGCTGTGCATTACGGATCAAAAAATCACGAATGACCGCGAAATCGGCGGTATGTCGGCGCAATGTAACGTTTGCGTGACGCATTCGGCGTGATCCTGAGCTACTGACAGACAAATTGTCGCGCATTATACGCAAAAAAACGATTGCTGCAATATTCACCAGATAGATAATCGGCAAAATAGCGATCACCCTTCATACCAAGCACGCCGAAATGCCGCGGATTACTGGCCGAGTGTGGCCACCATCACCGCTTTAATGGTGTGCATCCGGTTTTCTGCTTCGTCAAACACGATGGAGTAAGGAGACTCAAACACCTCGTGCGTCACCTCCAGCCCTTGCATCCCGTATTTGGCACTGATCTCACG
>JBOFCH010000206.1:0-2011 GCA_051645985.1 Plesiomonas sp.
CGCGCTCACTTTTTTGTACCGGCTCCGGCAACACCTGCCATGCCGCCAATGACTGCTGACTCCACAGCAGCGGCAGACACACCAACAGACTCCATATCCACATTTTCCAACGCCACGGTTGGCTCAGTTGCCGCATCAGGCATCCTCCCTTCAAACAATTCAGATCACGCACTCAAATGGTGCATAACCGGTAATAAATAACGCGCGGCATGCGCGGTGATCTGCTCGATGGCGTCATCATGCAGATCACCAAACAGACGCTGCAAATACGGATCATCCCCTTCGCCGTTATGCTGATATCCACCCAAATAACAATCGCGCAGCGCCCGCAGGGCTTTTTGTTGGCTCTCGTCATCATAGGCGATCGCGCCATCGCGATAGCAACGGCTGAGCCATGCCCAACCCGTTTTTGGCAACAGCGGTAGCGGGGTTTGCTCGCCCTGACGATAGCCATCCAACAACAGTGTCAATTGTGTCGCCGCTGGCTCTGCTGCCAGTGGTGCAAAGGCATACTGAGTCTCATCACGCCCCAGCATCCGACTATGCCCCGGCGCAATACCGCGCTCGGCGCACACTAGGCAATAGACCAGATGCTCTAGCCATAAGTTCAGTGCATCAACCGCATTTAATGTTCCCGGTCGCCAACGTAGTAGCCCATCATCCTGTACGCCCTGTAACCAACCACGCAGGTGTAAAGGGCTATTGGCCGAGCCAAAAGACAGTTCCACCTCCCAGTCGGCCGGATCTTTACGCTCTTCGGCAATACGCGCCGACAACGCCTGCATATCCGTCAGCAAATTGTCCCAAATCAGCTCACCAAAACTGCCATACGGTAACCGCCCTTCCGCGCGCAGACGCCGGAAAAACTGCTCTGCCGACTCCTGATTGAGCAAAATAGTCAGCAATTGCTGATTGATGCCGTAACGGCCAAGGCCATCTAGCCCGAATGGCTCGTTATCTGGCACGCCGGTTTGCGGTGCATCAAAGCTAACCCGTAGCCGCTGGCGAAAAAACGCCCGTACCGGATGACGGTAAAACTGACGTAACGCATCTAGCTCAATTTCCAACGCGCCTGCCTCAGCGCACCAACTTTCCGCCCAAAAAGCTGGCGCTGGCGTCCCCGAACGGCTAGCCGAAGGTAGCCATTGCCCAGCGAAACTGGCCGCGTTCTCAGCGGGTCGTGACTCCCCCTGCGCAGTGTGCTGTGGCTGAGTAAAGTTCAGGGGGCTGAACGGCGTAAGTGTCTGTTCCTTGACTAAATGTGCCTGCAAATGTGGTTCGGCGTCAGTATAAAGTTGTAACAACGTTTGAGCCGCACTGGTGGATTTCTGACCATCATTACGCACCTTATCCATTCGCGCGGCATCCGAGGCCAAAATCCGGCTTTGCAGCAAATAATCCAGCAACTCACTGACCAGCACCGACGGTGCGCGCGAGGTATTATCCTGCGCCGAGCGCCCGACATAACTGATATACAACTGCTGCTGCGCCGACAAAATGGCTTCCAAAAACAGGTAGCGGTCATCATCACGGCGCGAACGATCGCCACGCCGACTACGCCCGGCCATCAGGTCAAACCCCAGCGGCGGCAAGCTACGCGGATACACGCCATCGTTCATGCCCAGCAGACATACCACCTTAAACGGGATCGAGCGCATCGGCATCAGGGTACAGAAATTCACCTGTCCGGCCAAAAAGCGCTGGCTGATCCGCTCATTATCCAGCGCCGCCGACAAAGCATCGCGCAGCACTGCCAACGACAGCGGTGCATCAAAGCGCGCCAGCGCCGCCTGCTCCACCAGCCGCTCAATCTGGCGAGTGATCAACACCAGCACCGGCTCGGTTTCGGTATCACTGACAAACAGTTGAGTCAGAAAATCACTCAGCAGCGCTGCCCAGGCTTGTGGGGTATGTTCGCGGCTAAAGGTGTGTCGCCACAATGCCAATGTTTCCAGCAAGGCGGCCAGCTGCCCCACCAGCGCGGCGCGCAGACCGGAGACTTCATCATAGG
>JBOFCH010000207.1:0-3965 GCA_051645985.1 Plesiomonas sp.
CAGATGTGCCAGCACTGGAATATCCATGCTATGCAGCTTACGGCTCCAATCAATCAGCGCTGGCACGTTATCGATAATCGTACTGATCGTGAACAAAATCGGGATTACAAACAGCAGCAACAACGCGGCCACCATCACAAAAGTCGCCAGTGAGCGCTTGTCCCATAAAATTCGCTGTAATAACAGTAAAATAGGCCAGGTGGAAATCACGATCATGGTGGCCCACACCAATGCCGGTAGAAACGGATTCACAACCCAGAATGCCGCTATCAGCAACATGCCAATAAACAGCACACTGAACACGGTACGGGTAATGTCCGGCCCGACAGGTTTGTTCAACATAAGAAACCTTACTCAGAGTTATCAGTTAACACTAACAAGCATAATACGGGATTAAAACCATGACACGATTTTAGCGGTGCACAGCCGGTAGAAATTCTCTATCCTTACATTAACTTGTTGCAATTGAGAAACCGATACTATGTCCACAACCGTTGTCATTTTCAGTGGCGGACAGGATTCTACCACCTGTCTGGTTCAAGCGCTGACGCAATATGAGCATGTGCACTGCATTACTTTCGATTATGGGCAGCGTCACCGTGCTGAAATCGATGTTGCGCGGAAGCTGGCACAAAAGCTGGGTGTTGATGCCCACAAGGTCATGGATGTGACGTTATTAAACGAACTAGCCATCAGCAGCCTGACCCGTGACAATATTCCGGTACCAACGGAATGCAGTGAAGGGGTACCCAATACCTTTGTTCCAGGGCGGAATATTCTCTTTTTGACGCTGGCAGCCATCTATGCCTACCAGATTGGCGCGGAAAGCATTATCACCGGCGTCTGCGAAACTGATTTTTCTGGTTATCCAGACTGCCGCGATGAATTTGTTAAAGCGCTGCACCATGCCGTCAGCTTGGGGATGGCGCGCAATATTCGTTTCGACACCCCACTGATGTGGCTGGACAAAGCCGAAACGTGGGCGCTGGCCGACTATTACAGTGCACTCGATACCGTGCGCCACGAAACCCTGACCTGCTATAACGCGGTACAAGGCGATGGTTGTGGTGAATGTCCGGCCTGCCACCTGCGCGCACGCGGTCTGCACGCCTATCAGGCCGACAAAGATGCCATCACCCGCAGTATGCTACAAAAAACCGGCCTAGCCGATTAAACCGATTCTCTGACCGGTAGCCGATACTGCCGGTCAGCTTTAGCGGCGTGACAGCCAGCGTAATAGCAGACGATGCCACCAGCGATAAGGCGGGTGGATCAGCGAGTTGAAATTCAGTTTACCGTAAGAGAGTACTGATTTCGGTTTCGAGAACGTTTTAAATCCTTCCGGCCCGTGATATTGCCCCATCCCCGATGCCCCAACGCCGCCAAACGGCAAGCTATCAATCGCGGCATGGAACACGGTTTCATTGATGCACATCCCCCCGGCATGCGCCGTTTTCACGACCATATCAGTCAAAAAGGGTTCGTCCGTCATCAGATACAACGCCAGCGGACGCGGCCGATGGTGGATATAACGCAGGGCAATTCCAATCACGTCATAGGTTTTCACCGGTAATAACGGGCCGAAAATTTCTTCCTGCATCACCTGCATATCTTCGGTCACCTGAGTGATCAGGTGAGGCACCATCCGCCGGGTGATGGGATCGATAGCCGGCGTTTGTAGTGGAATAATCTGCGCGCCAAGCGATTGAGCATCATTAAGCAGGTGCATTAAGCGCTGAAAATGCGCATCACTGATCACCGAGGTATAAGCCTCATTCTTCAGGGCATCAGGATATTGGCGCGCAAATGCCGCCTGCATCTCGGCAATCAACGTCTCCTGCCGATCTTCTGGGCACAAGACATAATCCGGTGCGACGCATGTCTGGCCGGCATTCAATGCCTTACCAAACACAATCGATGGCGCGACACGTGCAATGTCGATATCCGGAGCAATCAGTAACGGACTTTTACCGCCCAACTCTAACGTCACCGGTGTCAGATTCGCGGCAGCACTTTGCATCACTTTACGCCCAACGGCCGTCGAACCGGTAAACAGCAGATGATTAAATGGCAAGGCCGCAAATTGTGCCGCGATGTCTGGGCCACCTTCCACAACACCGACTTCCTCATCGGCGAAGGCCTCACTCAACATCCGGCGCAATGCTTGATTAGTATGGGGCGTCAGCTCGGAGAGTTTAAGCAGAACTCGATTACCCGCAGCCAATGCGGTGATCAATGGCAGCAAGGCCAGATTCACGGGATAATTCCATGGCACGATAATGCCGACCACGCCCAATGGCTGATACTCAACCCACGCGCGAGCCGGCCAGAAGCTCAAGTCAACATGACGTTTTTCCGGTCGCATCCAGCGCGACAGGTTCCGCTGGCTATAACGCAGCAGCGAGTAACTCGGCATCAAATCGGCCATGCGACACTCCATCTCGGAGCGCCCCCCAAAATCTTGTGACATCGCACTGATCAGCGCTTGTTCATGCTGACGCAAAGACCTGCGTAACTGCTGCAACCAGTGCTTTCGCATCGAATAATCCGGATTCGGATTCATATCAAATGCACTTTTTACCCGGTTAAAGGCTAACTGCACGGCTCCCATAACGCAGACTCCTCGCATTCAGTCTCGGTGAAATAGATTGGCTCACATTGTCTCGAAGATGGCTGAATCAGCCTGACGGTCGGTGATAACAAAACTCAAGTAACAAAACTCCGGTAACGAAGCGCAAGCAACGAAGCTCAGGTAAAAAATTCCGATGTTAAACCCGCTAAACTGGCGATTCAGGCTCGATGATCCTCGTACCTAAAAGTTCGCGCCTAGCACTCGCTCCTAACATTTGCCTCTAGAAACTGTGCCACAAATATCCCCTGTGATACTACTGCTATCTGGGCTATCCAGTAACCAGAATGCCAGTTTTCTGTTTCCAGCGGTAAATTCAGTAATTTAATTGAAAAACAATGCGTTAATACAACAGTAACCGCCCTATTATTCGGTAAAACGCCGTATCGCGCACTATCGCCGAAGGCCTAGGCTTGTATCGAAAAAACCAGTGCCGAAGCCAGCACCACTAAGCATAACGTACCGTCATAACTGCTGCGGACTTCTCCAAGTATACGTGCTAATCTCAAAATCCGACGTGCGATGAATAAATTAAAACCATAAATAAATCGCGCCTAACACTGCCCGATAGCGTCACTCAAACGTTAATCCGACATTGAATCAACGATATTGAATAAACGAATATTGACGCTGAATATCTACACGGCTACGATAAATGGATGACAAAGGATTGGCACAGGATCAGCCGCCACCCACCCCCAGACAGCGCCGTTGGAATTTGGTGATAACCTGCGGTATATGGCAACAATTTGACACGCCAGACCTCACCATCGTGCTCTGTAGCGCCCTGCTGGTTTTGCTGCACCTTCTACCAGTAGAGGTTGCACGCACCTTGCAATGGCAACCGGACTGGATTAGCCAACATGCGTGGTGGCGATTGCTAAGCGCCCATCTGGTACACACCAATCTGGCGCATCTGCTGATGAATTTACTGGGGTTGTGGCTGCTAGCCAGTGCTGCATCGCCTTTGCTACGCGGGCGACACGCCATCACGTTGTATCTGCTATGTGGTATGGCTATTAGCCTACTGCTGCCTGAAAGTGGACTATCAAGTTATCGAGGGTTATCCGGAGTGTTGTATGGGGGCTTGGCATGGCTAAGTATAGCCAGTTGGCGCCGACCGGGTGTCGCACTGCTACCCTGCTGGCTGACCGGCACCTTCCTGTTGTTCCTGCTGTGGCCTAGTGCACATCACGACATGCTGACGGCCCACGTGATCCAAGCCAAAGTTGCACATCTGGCACATTGGTCTGGCGCAGTGTGTGGCGCCCTGTATGGCATGGTGTGTCACCTGCCGCCCACATCCGAATACCTAGCCCAAACCGGCCATCCCCCC
>JBOFCH010000208.1:0-1678 GCA_051645985.1 Plesiomonas sp.
CTCGCCCTTATCCCATTGGGCTAGCGCATGACTGCCAGCTGGTCGCACAGGTGCCGCGCCAAATCTGGGATATTCCGTTGCCGGAAATTTTAACGCCATCGCGGCATTGGGAGTGGATTCACCGCTAATCCCGCGTATCGGCGTAGCGATTTCGCGCGCCGAACCACGTATCTTGCTCACCCCATTCCCAATCACACAAATCGCAAAACTTTGTTACATTATCACTGCGACAATTGCTCATCTCATCATCAGGACGAGCATTTAAAAAGGTTGTTGCATGAAGTTGCACATTGCTTTGCCCCTCATCACCCTAGCTCTGCTGTTGCAGGGCTGTAAACCCGATGCCGAAGCGCCGCAGCAGGTGCCAGTATCTCGCCCCGTGAAGCTGTACACCATTGCCGCAGAAACCCATAACACGGCAACCCTGCCGGGACGCTTGGAAGCGGGACAGCGAGCCGAGCTGGCCTTTGAAGTGGCCGGTCGTTTAGTACAACTGCCCGCTCAGGAAGGGCAAGCCATCAAAGCCGGTCAAGTTTTGGCACAATTAGATAACCGCGACTTTGCCAGCAAAGTACGCAGTGCCGAGGCCGAGTATCAGCGCGCCCATGCCGATTATCAGCGTGGTCAAACCCTGTTTAGCGGCAAGCAGGCCATTTCTCGCGCCGAGCTAGAAAAACTGCGCACCCAGTCAGCGGTCGCCAAATCAGCGCTAGAGCAAGCCCGTAAAGCGCTGCGCGATACCCAAATCACCGCGCCGTTTAACGGTATCGTCAGCCGGGTGCTGGTGAATAATCACGAAAATATCAATGCTAAGCAGCCGGTAGTCATTGTGCAGGATGTCAGCTACTTTGAGATCCGTTTGCATGTCACCGAGCGTAATTTGCTGGAGCGCCATGACCGCAATACGCCACTGTTTGCCCGTATTGAAGGCATTCCGGGTCGGGAATTTGCCCTTAGCTTCCACTCGGTCGCCAAAGAGCCAGATCCACTAACCGGTACCTATGAAGTGGTGTTGCGTATGCCTGCGCCAACTGACTTGAATCTGTTCTCAGGCATGACAGTGACTGTCGGGGCGGGTAATCCTCCGGCGAGCGACAAAGCCAATGCGCATTGGTTGATCCCCGCGGTAGCGGTACTGAGTGATAGCGATAGCGGCGAACAGTATGTCTGGCGCTATAACCCAACCAGCCAACTGACCGAACAGGTCAACGTCAAAACCGGTCAGATCCAGGGCAACAATATTGAAATCGTCAGTGGCCTTCAGGCCGGTGAGCAAATCATTATTGCCGGAGTTCACGCGGTGCAGGCGGGTATGCCGGTTCATCCGTTGGTCACGCAATAAGGAGCTCGGATGAATCTCGTCAGATTCTTTATCGATAAGAAAGTTGTCAGCGCATTTTTGGTGATCTTGCTGCTGCTGGCCGGTTACTCCAGCTTTCAAAAGCTGGGGCGTTTTGAAGATCCAGAATTTACTATCCGGGTCGCCGCCATCACCACGCCGTTCCCGGGGGCCAGTGCCGAGCAAGTGGCCACACAGGTCACCGACAAGATTGAAGAGGCGCTGCAACAATTGCCGGAAGTGGATGAAATCCGCTCCAACTCCTATCGCGGGCTGTCCAGCGTGCAATTTGAAGCGCGGGTCGCCTATGACAAAGAGAGCCTGCAACAAATCTGGGAT
>JBOFCH010000209.1:0-4774 GCA_051645985.1 Plesiomonas sp.
ACCCGCGGCGGAGCAAGTATGGGTTCGGCAACTGATCAGCGCGCTAAGCGAAGGGGAGGCATTGCCGCCACCGCCATACCCGCTGCGTAGCGGCTCGTTACTGTATCTGATGCAGCAAGATGCGCAGCAGTTACAGGCCGGTCACAGTTGCTCGAAAAGCATGTTGCGCTGGCAATGGCAGAACCGGCTGTTTCAGGCTGGCACCGATTCTCCGTTACTCAGTGCATTGGTGATTGGTGGGGTATGTGCGGCCAGTTTGCAGATTTGGCATTTTACCGGTTGGCCGGGTGGCAATCTGGTGGTGCTATTGGCGACGGTGTCGCTTTTGATGTCGCAGTATGCGGAAAAAGTCCCGACGCGCCTGTTTATGTTGCCGCTGTTTATCGGCAGTCTGGTGCTGTTCCCGATCTTCGTCTTTGTATTGCCGCAGCTTGGCTCGGATGATGCCTTGATTATCATGCTGGTGGCGGTGTATTTACCGCTGGCTTGGTTGCTGCATGGCTCCAACCGCACACTGGCGGTGGTTGGCTCGTTGATGTCGGTGATGATTAACTCCGGCTCCAGTAATTACATTCCGAGTGAGCTGTATGTGCAGCGCTTTTTTGTGATGTGCTGGGCTTGTCTGGGGGTCGGGTTGCTGTTTCCACTGGCACAACATATTTTGTTGCCAGATGATACTGAGCGGCGTTTGCGAAGCCATTTTGCAGTATGGCAACGGGAGTGGCGACGTTGGTTGTTACAGCCGTACCATACCGATATGACGCGCAAGGCAGCGCAAATGGAAAGGCGTACCGATATCATTCTGGCGCTGTATGGCCGTTTGCCGCAAAACAAACAGGCTAACTGGCAGGCGCGGTTGGCTCAGTTGCCGCTCTTGATGGCCACGTGCCAGCAGTGGAGCTATAGCAAGCGCGAAAAAGAATAATCGGACCAACAAAAACGGGCGCTTAAGCGCCCGTTTTTGTTATCGACACAGAATTATCGACACAGAGCTTAGTCTTTCAGACCGGCCTTTTCACACGCTTGCTGTACATAGGGATTATGGTTGCCTTGAATACCGGCCACCAAACCATCGCGTTTACATTCCCACGCCGTGACTGGATAGGTTTTATCCCAGGCCGTAAACAGCTGAGTTTGCTGACGCGACAGGCGCAAATCGTAATTATCCCGCATGTAGAAGTAGGTGCGGGCGATCGCGCCACGAGCGCGCGCTGGCGGCTCGGCACGTTTGCCTTTGAAATCGACTTTCATCTCACAGTGGCCGTACTGGCCTTCGCCACCATTCCACTGCGAATATTGGAAATTGCTGCGATCACCATTGACCTCACCGATGGCCGGTTGCAGGTTATGCAGGTCAGATTCCATTTTACGGAAGCGACCATCGTCGCCACAGGCTTTACGCCCACCTTGTTGCCAGCACTGCAACTGATGACCAAACTCCCATGCTGGCACCACATGCTCCCACTCGATGCGGTTGGCACGGTTAGCGTTTTTACGCACTTGATAGCCAATGGCATCCAGCTCGGGCACCATTTTTTTACCTTCAAAACGAATGGGCGCGGCGCAGTAAAACGTCACTGGATTTTGTTTAACGATTTTTACCCCAGCCGCTTTGGCTTGGGAGAAATTTTGTGGCGCGCCGGCTAACGCGGGCAGGGTGGGCAATAATAGCGCCGGTAATAGCAGCCAGATGGCCGGGCGGCGTAAATCAGAAAAAGACATGGCATTTAGATTGGTAATTGAAACATATGAGTTAGTGTAATTGACCAGACTGGAAATAGAAACTTTGTGTAATGAATGTCGTGTCTGGGTTAACTGGCATTTCCTTCTATTGCCAAGGCATCCAGCGCCAAGACATCGAGCGGTTGCAGCTCCTGTTGGCACTGGCGGCACAGGTAGCGGCTTTCACCCCGTATCACGCGGTTATGGCGGCGAATACTGAGTGCGTGTTGCTGGCAGTCGCACCGATAGGCCACCGTGCGGCCACGCACACTGCTGACATCAAAGCGATGGGTGCGTAGGGCCGGACGGCCAAGCACCGTCTCCATCAGCCAGCACCATTCGGCGCCGTGCGGCGCAATGCGACTACGCCGTTTGCGCCAAGGTGCCGGTAACTGTGCGATAAGCGCCGGTGAAATCGGCTGGCAACAGAGCCAATACGCCAGCAAATGCGCCAGCTCATGCGGGATCACCTCGGCGATAAAGTCTGCGCTATTTTCCTGCAATAACACCGGATTGAGGCGGATCTCGCCACTTTGCAGATGTGCCGTACCCGCGCTCATGCCGCGTTGGCGGTAGCTGATCTGCGGCTCGGGGAAGGTCACACCAAAATAGGTTGACGCGATCTTAAGATAACGGCGCAGGCAGAGCATCACTTCTTGGTGTAGGGCGGTGGGCAGTCGTGGTGTTGGCATAACGTCAGTATGGGGGGTGACCACAAAAGATGGTTTGAGAAGGGTATTCTGGCGAAAGCGGCCTGAAAGTGCAAATCGGGCCGAGCATCGTCAACCTGGTGGTGTCTGTGCTGTGTTGAGGTTAGCCACGAATTAATATTAAGACAGACATAAAAAAACCGAGCTTAGCTCGGTTTTTTTTATCTTAGAGGCTAACGCCGTGGTTTTATTTCAGACCGGCAGCTTCACGCAGAGCGTCGGCTTTGTCGGTCGCTTCCCACGGGAACTCTTCACGGCCGAAGTGACCGTACGCGGCAGTCTTCTGATAGATAGGCTGGATCAAATCCAGCATCTTGATCAAACCGTATGGACGCAGGTCGAAGAATTCACGCACCAGCGCATTCAGCAGATCTTGTTCTATTTTTGCCGTACCGAAGGTTTCCACCATGATGGAGGTTGGCTCGGCCACACCGATAGCGTAAGACACTTGGATCTCACAGCGATCAGCCAGACCGGCGGCCACGATGTTCTTCGCAACATAGCGCGCGGCATAGGCCGCAGAGCGGTCAACCTTCGACGGGTCTTTACCAGAGAATGCACCACCACCGTGACGTGCGGCACCACCGTAGGTATCCACGATGATCTTACGGCCAGTCAGACCACAGTCACCCATCGGCCCACCGATAACGAAACGGCCCGTTGGGTTGATGAAGTACTTGGTCTCTTTCGACAGCCACTCGGTTGGCAGCACAGGCTTGATGATGGTTTCCATCACCGCTTCTTGCAGCTCTTTATGGCCGATAGACTCGCTGTGCTGGGTAGACAGCACGACGGCATCGATACCGACAATCTTGTGATCTTCGTATTTGAAGGTCACTTGGCTTTTCGCATCCGGGCGCAGCCACGGCAGAGTGCCGTCTTTACGCACCTGAGCTTGACGCTCCATCAGACGGTGCGCGTAAGTGATAGGGGCTGGCATCAGCACGTCAGTTTCGTTGGTCGCGTAACCAAACATCAGACCTTGGTCACCGGCGCCTTGCTCCAGTGGATCGGTACGGTCAACACCTTGGTTGATATCTGGGGATTGTTTACCAATCGCGCTCAGTACCGCACAAGAGTTGGCGTCAAAGCCCATCTGGGAGCTGGTGTAGCCGATGTCGCAGACGGTTTTACGCGCCAGCTCTTCAATATCGACCCATGCGGTGGTGGTGATTTCGCCACCTACCAGCACCATGCCGGTTTTCACGTAGGTTTCACAAGCCACGCGTGCTTTAGGATCTTGCTTCAGAATGGCGTCCAGTACGGCGTCAGAAATCTGGTCAGCAATTTTATCAGGATGCCCCTCAGAAACGGATTCTGAAGTGAACAGGTGTCTTGTCATGGGATGCCAAGCTCCGAAAATCAATCAAATAGAAATCTACTTTGTAGATATATCCACAAACCGAACGCTTGTGGATGTATCCACATCTGGACGGCTATTCTAATTTCCCGCCCCTGCTATTGCCAGCAAATTTTTTTGCAAATCGTTTCTTGTGATTACGGCGGCATTTTCAGCAAAATTCAGCTTTGCATTTTGTTACAATTACCGGTATAACTCGCCGCGCATCCGGACGGAGTAGCCCGGCCAGCATGTGGTGTCCATCAGTCATAAATGGAACACACTGTTTGCTCGGTTGATCCCAGGTTGGCAAAACCCCTTTTATTTTCATTAACCAAATGCGTAAGCAAGAGGTGGTTTTTAACCCTTGGGACCTGAAATTCAGATGCATCCAAGGGGAAAATGGAGAACCGGTAACATGTCTTTTTCTCTGTTGTCCGGCCACAGTGGCCATATCCGTCCTTTCGCGTCTTGTACGCGCCCCCTTCATTTTTCTGTCAGTCAGACGCGGATCACTCGTGGTTGTAGCGCGTCGCGCATAGCGAGGCCGATGCGACTTAGCCCGGTCAGTGCGCTGAGTTGAGCTTCGGTATTTCGTTGGCTGTTCCGGTTAGTGCTTAGCTCCAGTTATTGCTTAAGTGCGCCTGACGTTAAGGAATGCCCTCGGCGTATCCTTAGTCGGCCAGCATGACGCCTTAATCCGCGAGCAGCCATCTTGCAGTAATAAACAAGCTGAATAATTTTGGTGCTGGTACCGTTGAATACGGTTGCCTGAGCTAGCTGCAATAAGTAGCTGCCCAGCGGCGTATCGCAGCTTTTCGTATTACACCCAAATTATTGACGGGGAAACGGCCCCGCACCGTCCCAGCACTGCGGATTGATTGAAATTGCAGCGCTGGATGCTGTCCCACTGTCATGCCATGATCAGGAATACCGCAATGACAGATATTTTGGTTGAACGCCCGGTTGCCACCGGCAGTTATGTTGCCCCACATCAGAATGA
>JBOFCH010000210.1:0-7209 GCA_051645985.1 Plesiomonas sp.
TCAAACTGATCCCGCGCCTGCGCATTGAACAAAATGGACTTCGCCCAGCCTTCCCCCGCGCCCAAGACGTCACCGTACGAGAAGCCGCCGCAGGCCACCAGCGCTTGGACCTGCTGCAAGCTGATACGCCCGCCCAGAATATCGCTCATGTGTACATCGATGGCATCGAAGCCTGCACGATCGAAGGCGGCCGCCATCTCCACGTGTGAGTTCACACCCTGCTCACGCAGCACCGCCAACTTCGGACGCACGCCAGTGGCAATGTATGGCGCGGCAATGTCCTGTGCCGGGTCAAAGCTCAGACGCACATTGAGGCCCGGATCTTGTGGGTCACACTTGCTATCGAATTCTTGATCGGCACACTCTGGGTTATCACGACGACGCTGCATCTGCCACGTCATCTCGGCCCAGATCCCCCGTAGACGGGTGCGGGTATCTTCGATGATCACCCGCGTACCACGGCGGATACTGAACAAATCATCGGTTACTGGTGCGCCAATCTCATGAGTAATATCCAGCAAACCATGCTTAACCAAGATCTTACGCACATCGGTGATGACGCTATCACGTACCTGCAACACGGCCCCCAGCTCTTCGCTGAACAGCACCGCCATGTTGTCATCTCCCAACGCGCCAATATCGACTTCGACGCCACAATGGCCGGCAAACGCCATTTCCGCCAGCGTCACCAACAAACCGCCATCTGAGCGATCGTGATAGGCCAACAGATGACGAGCATCAACCAGCTCTTGCATCGCGTTGAAGAACGCCAACAGACGCTCTGGATTATCCAGATCGGCCGGTTTGTCACCGAGTTGCTTGTACACCTGCGCTAGTGCCGAACCGCCGACGCGGTTACGCCCTTCACCCAAGTCAATCAGCAGCAGACGTGAGGCTCCCAAATCGGTACGCAGCTGCGGCGTGACAGTCGCCCGAATATCTTCGACCCGGCTAAAGGCCGAGATCACCAGCGACAACGGGGCAGTCACGGATTGCTCTTCGCCATCCTGCTGCCAGCGGGTTTTCATCGACATTGAGTCTTTGCCCACCGGAATGGTCAGCCCCAGTGCCGGACACAGCTCCTCGCCCACCGCTTTCACCGCCGCGTACAAACCCGCATCCTCACCTGGGTGACCCGCAGCGGCCATCCAGTTAGCAGACAGTTTGATGCGTTTGATGTCACCGATACGGGTCGCGGCAATATTGGTAATCGACTCACCAACAGCCAGACGCGCCGAGGCGGCAAAATCCAGCAAGGCAACGGGTGCACGCTCACCTATCGACATCGCTTCACCGTGGTAAGTGTCGAAGCTGGCCGCGGTAACCGCACAATCAGCGACCGGGATCTGCCACGGCCCCACCATCTGATCGCGCGCCACCATACCGGTGACACTGCGATCGCCAATGGTGATCAGGAAGGTCTTCTCAGCAACCGCCGGCAGACGCAGCACCCGCTCCAACGCCTCATGCAACGTAGCACCGCCCAGATCCAGTTTCTTACCCTGCATCTGCAACGTTTTCACATCACGCAGCATCTTGGGCGTGCTGCCCAGCAGCACATCCATCGGTAAATCGATCGGATAGTTATCAAAATGCGGATCGTACATCTCTAAATGTGGCTCAGCGCTGGCTTCACCAATCACCGCATACGGCGCGCGCTCTCGCTGGCACAGCGCTTCAAAGCGCGCCAACTGCTCCGGTGCTACCGCCAGAACATAACGCTCTTGCGATTCGTTACACCAGATCTCTAGCGGACTCATGCCCGGCTCATCACTGGCAATCGCGCGCAGGTCAAAACGCCCACCGCGGCCACCATCGTGTACCAGCTCCGGCATAGCATTTGACAGGCCACCGGCACCAACATCATGGATAAACAGGATCGGGTTGTCATCGCCCAACTGCCAGCAACGGTCAATCACTTCCTGACAACGACGCTCCATCTCCGGGTTATCACGCTGTACCGATGCAAAATCCAGATCTTCTTGCGATTGACCCGAGGTCATGGAAGAGGCGGCGCCGCCGCCCAGACCGATATTCATCGCTGGGCCACCCAATACAATCAGTTTCGCACCGACTGGGATCTCCCCTTTCTGGATGTGGTTCTCACGGATGTTGCCAAGACCACCAGCCAGCATGATCGGCTTATGATAGCCACGCACTTCCTGCCCGTTATGGCTATTGACCTCTTCTTCATAGGTACGGAAGTAGCCCAGCAGTGCCGGACGACCAAATTCGTTGTTAAACGCAGCGCCGCCGAGCGGGCCTTCGGTCATGATATCCAGTGCCGACACGATGCGATCCGGTTTACCAAAATCGGTTTCCCACGGCTGTTCAAAGTCTGGAATACGCAAATTCGAGACCGAAAATCCTACTAAGCCCGCTTTGGGCTTCGAGCCGCGGCCAGTCGCCCCTTCATCACGGATCTCACCACCCGAGCCGGTAGCGGCCCCCGGCCACGGAGAGATGGCGGTCGGATGGTTATGTGTTTCCACCTTCATCAGAATGTGGGTCGGCTCCTGATGGTATTCATAACGGCCACTGTCTGGATCGGCAAAGAAACGGCCAGCCACCGATCCTTCCATCACCGCCGCATTATCTTTATATGCGGAATAGACGTATTCCGGGGTTTTCTCGAAGGTATTTTTGATCATCTTGAACAGCGATTTAGCTTGTGGCTGCTCATCGATGATCCAATCGGCATTAAAAATCTTATGTCGGCAGTGCTCAGAGTTGGCCTGCGCAAACATGTAAAGCTCAATGTCATTCGGGTTACGCTGCAAGCGGCTAAAGCTGGCCAGCAGGTAGTCAATCTCATCATCAGCCAGCGCCAGCCCCAAGCGCTGGTTCGCCTGCTCTAATGCCGCGCGTCCTTCCTCCAGAACCGGGATCTGCTGCACCGGTGCTGGTGCGTGTTCACTAAACAGCACATCGGCCTGCTGCAACTCGGTAAACACGCACTCCATCATACGGTCATGCAGCAACGCACTCACGGCAGATAACTGCTCAGCCGTCAGCGCATCGGCTGTCAGGTAATAGGCAATCCCGCGCTCTAAGCGGCGCACCTGCGCCAAGCCACAGTTATGCGCAATATCGGTGGCTTTGGAGGCCCACGGCGATACCGTCCCCGGACGTGGCGTCACCAGCAACAGATAGCCTTTTGGCTCATGCTCTGGCAATGACGGGCCATAACGTAACAGGCGTGCCAGCTTGACCTGTTCATCGGTGGAAAGGGGCGCGCTCAAATGGGCAAAATGCACATATTCGGCATACACATCCTGTACTGGCAACCGGGCATCCTGACAGGCCGACAGTAATTTGGTCACGCGAAAAGCTGAAAGCGCTGGCGAGCCGCGCATAATTTCCATCATCGTTTAGCTCTCTTTAAGGGCGGTTTGGCTAAAAGGCCGCCGTATTATAGAGAAATTGCCGCGCCGACGAAACCGTTTGCGTCATGATTATTCCTGACTTTGTTAGTCAGATTTACCGACAGCCAGTAACAGCATCTTGTAATAAAAAGATTGCGTCATGGGCCTCGGTTGGAGAAAATGCCTTGGCCCAATTGAACAAAAAGTCACCAACACGTTATCACCAGTAACACTCTGTGAAGAGATAATCTATTGAAAACGCTGAATTTTAAATGGATCAGCTGTCTGTTACTTCTGGCCGTGGGATTGGCTGTATTATTACCGGGACGTAATTGGGTTTTTGACAGACGCAGCCAACTTGAACAAGTAAAAGAGCGCGGAGAGCTTCGCGTCGGCACCATCAACAGTGCCCTCTCTTATTACATCGGACCGAATGGTCCATCCGGCCTAGAGTATGAGCTCACCAAACGTTTCGCCGATTACCTCGGGGTCGAACTGCGGATTGAATCTGCCTTCAGCCTCACGGATCTGTTTCCGGCCGTAAACGAAAAACGGCTCGACATGGCAGCCGCAGGCCTGCTGTTTAATCAAGAACGCCTGTCCCAGTTTCGGGTAGGCCCTTCTTATTATTCTGTATCCCAGCAGTTGGTATACCGGAAGGGAAAAGCACGCCCGAAAAACTTAAACGATCTGAAAGGTACCTTGATGGTCGCCTCCGGCTCGGCTCATGCGGCGTCATTGGCGAAATTAACCGCTAAGTTCAATGAACTGAATTGGAAAGCCACCACCGATCTCTCCTCGGATGAACTGCTACGTCAAGTCGCCGATGGCGCCTTGGATTACACTATTGCCGATTCGGTGACTATCGCCGCATTGCAACGCATCAAGCCAGAGCTGGCGGTAGCGTTTGATATCAGTGATGAAGAGCCGGTGGTGTGGTACATGCGCAAGAGTGAAGACGACAGCCTGTACGCAGCGATGTTGGATTTCATGAGTGAGATCGTGGAAGACGGTACGCTGGCACGTCTGGAAGAGAAATACTTCGGTCATATCGATGAGTTTGATTATGTCGATACCCGCACTTTCTTAGCCGAAATTGAAAAAACGCTGCCGCAATACCAGAAACTGTTTGAGCAATATGCCGGTGAGCTGGATTGGCGTCTGCTGGCAGCAGTCGCTTATCAAGAATCACATTGGGATCCGGATGCCACCTCACCCACTGGGGTACGTGGTCTGATGATGCTAACCCGTCCAACCGCAGCGTCGGTGGGCGTCAGTGATCGCACCGATCCAGAGCAAAGTATCCGCGGCGGTTCAGATTATCTGGCGCGCTTACTGGATAAAATTCCAGAAAGTATCCCTGAGGATGAAAGAGCGTGGTTTGCACTGGCGGCTTACAACATCGGCTTTGGTCATATGATGGATGCCCGTCGCCTGACCAAAACCCAAGGGGGTAATCCAGACTCATGGGCCGATGTGAAACAGCGTCTGCCGATGCTCAGCCAAAAACGCTACTACGCTCAGACCCGTTACGGGTTTGCCCGTGGAGGCGAAGCGTTCCGCTATGTGGAAAATATCCGCCGCTATATGCAAAGCTTGATGGGCTATGATCAGGCGCAGCAGCTGGCCCAAGCGGCCAAAGCCAAGGAAGTCGCTCCGCTAAACGATGATGGCCAGCCTGCGGTGATCAATACGGCGCAAGAAGCGCGCGAGCAAAATGCGCTGCAACGTGCCGAGGTGCAACAAAGCCGGCAAGAAGCGATGACCGAGCTAAAATCACCGGGCGCTGCGCTGATCACGGCCAAAGTTAAAGAGTAAACTCAGCGAGTTCGCTGACTCAACATGGTACTTGCCATTTGAGGATAAAAGTCAGTTGGGGACAATAAAAAAGAGGAGCTTAGCTCCTCTTTTTTTTATCCTTTTTGCTATCTATTTTGGATCTCTATTTTGCTCTTTCTGCATCATCACGGCTGAGCAATATTTGAGAACCCTATAACCGTAATAAATAATTCATCACCCGGTTATGCCGTTTGGCTCACTTTCCCTCGTTTGATGTTAAAACGCTTACCATCGCCATTTTCCGTCAATTATCTTCATGTTAGTCGAATTTCAGATAAAAAAGCCGCCAAACGTTACTCTGGCAGCATATCAACTGAAATCAGATAACCGTATTGTCGGATAGATCGCATCGGTACATTTACCTATCCGTCATAATCTGGTAACACTGAATGTATGAGATAGACCAGACAATTAGTCCAAAGAGCCAGTCTAAAGAATCAGTCCAAAGAGGTGTTCCATGATCCGACGTCGTAAATTGCACAATAATAAAAAACCGGCCATTCACGGGTCTGTGCGCCGCCTGCGCATGCAGGTAAACCGTAAGCGTAAGATCCTGTTTCGCAATCGTTTATATACGCTGATTAACCTGCAACAAGATCATCCGGTGGGCATGTCGGAGCCAGTCTGTTGGGGGCGCTTTCCTGAGCCATCGTATCACTAGTTACGACGCAACTAGTGATAGCGTAAATAGTGATGACGTAAGTAATAGATGACGGAAATAAATAGTGATGACGCAAAGCCCTTCAACCACCTCATCACTAGACCAATAGGTCACCCACACATTCGATTTTCCCCACTCGCCGCCGTAACTATGTCTCTTTTACAATACTCTCTTTTACAATAGTCTCTTTGACAGTAGCCCCTTTTACACCCAATACCACTTACGCTGCGGCTCACAGACCTCCGCCCGCGAGTGCTCCGCTCAAGCGGCCAAGATCACTCGGTACAGGTTTTGCCGTCAGCGGTGCGTTCAGCCAGACGCAATGCTTTTTTCTCGGCCCGACGCCGACGGAAGAAGGCACTGAGCTGCGCCCCGCACTCCTCGGCCAGCACACCGCCAATCACTTCCAACTGATGATTAAACTGTGGCTCACGCAGCAGGTTCATCACCGAGCCGGCGGCACCGGTTTTCAGATCGCTAGCGCCAAACACCAATTGCCGGATCCGACCATGCACCATCGCTCCAGAGCACATGGCACATGGCTCCAGCGTGACATACAGCACCGCATCCAGCAGACGATAGTTTTGCACCACTTTACCGCCCTGACGGATCGCCATCATCTCAGCGTGAGCGGTCGGATCATGCTGACCGATAGAGCGATTCCAGCCCTCTCCGATCACCTGTCCATCCAACACTAATACTGCGCCCACCGGCACTTCGCCCTCCGCTTCCGCTTTGGCCGCCAGCGTCATGGCATGACGCATCCAAAATTCGTGCTCCGCCTGTTGTATCACGTTACTTTCTTACCCGATGGTTAGCGTTACTTCTTGCCGCCAATTATAGACAAGCCCAGCCACTCGGTCGCCTGCTTCTGTCAACCGACTGAGCCATGCCCATCCCCCGCACAAGCTGGATCGCGCCCATAAAAAACGGGCTGCCACCGCAGCCCGTCAGGAAACACCAAGATCTCGCTACATCTTAACCCGCCGCCGGATAGGTGTAACCGGCTTGCAGACCCAGTGGCAAGCCCATCGCCCACCATGCGAGCAGGAACAGAATCCAGCTCACCATAAAGGCAATCGAATATGGCATCATGATAGACACCAGTGTCCCCACGCCAGTTTCTTTCACATAGCGCTGGCAATACACCACTACCAACGGGAAGAACACCATCAGTGGCGTAATGATGTTGGTGGTAGAGTCACCGATACGGAACGCAGCCTGCGTCAACTCAGGTGACAGACCCACGGCCATCAGCATCGGTACCATAATCGGTGACAGCAGCGCCCACTTAGCCGATGCCGAACCAATCAGGATGTTCACCATCGCGGTCAACAGCACCAT
>JBOFCH010000211.1:0-6623 GCA_051645985.1 Plesiomonas sp.
TAGCGGTACATCGCTGTCACTGGCGCAAGAAGGCGAAGCGCAGCAAGCACTGGTAGCACCAAACGGACTGCGTATTTTGGGTTGGGGCAAAACCTCCAACAGTGCTACCCAAGGCAGTGCGGTTCTGCAAACCGCTTTACTGACGGCATCCGACTCCTCGGCCTGTCAGGTCGCGTGGCCGGGGATCCCCGATACCGCGTTTTGCGCTCAGGGCGCTTCGCTGGGTAACGGTCAGTTTATTGATAGCTGCTTTGGTGACAGTGGGGGGCCGCTGATCAGTGCGGCGACACCGACGGTGCAGGTCGGTATTGTCAGCGCGGGCACACAAAACTGTGGTTCGGGTACGCCTTCTATCTATACTCGGATCACGTCGTATCGGACGTGGATCAGCGGTATTCAAGATGGCAGCATTACTGAAGTGTATGCGCCCGGTAGCGGCAGTGGCGGTGGCACCGTGACGCCGCCGACTACCGATAATTGCCAGATTGGCGGTGGGATCGAATGTGGTCCGGGCGAGGGCGGCGGTAGTTTCCCGCTGTGGACAGCCCTGTTTTTGCCGCTGATTTATGTTTTACGGCGAAGAAAGCACGCATAACAACTTGAAGACACCGGCAGGCGGCTCTAGACTAGCCGCCTGTTTATTTGCCCGGTGTTGGTTATGCGAGTTGCTGATTTTTCCTTTTCCCTGCCTGAAACGCTGATTGCGCGCTATCCGCAGCCTGAGCGTACCTCCAGCCGCCTGTTATCGTTAGATGGAAACAGCGGTACCTTAACCCACGGCACCTTTGCCGATGTGGTGGATAAGATTCAGCCTGGCGATCTGGTGGTCTTCAACAACACCCGGGTGATCCCGGCACGCATGTTCGGGCGTAAAGTTTCCGGTGGCAAGCTGGAAGTGCTGGTGGAGCGGGTACTGGATGATAAACGCATTCTGGCCCATGTCCGTGCTTCCAAAGCGCCCAAGCCGGGTACCGAGCTGCTGCTGGGCGAAGATGAAAGTGTGCGTGCCACCATGTTGGCCCGTCACGATGCGCTGTTTGAAATCGGTTTTGATGATGAGCGCAATGTCTTTGCTATATTAGAAGCGATCGGTCACATGCCGCTGCCGCCGTATATCGACCGTCCAGATGAGGACAGCGATAAAGAACGCTATCAAACCGTCTATAACAAAAAACCGGGCGCGGTGGCTGCACCGACCGCCGGTTTGCACTTTGACGAGCCGCTGCTGGAAAAACTGCGCGCCAAGGGTGTTGAGTTTGCCTTTGTGACCTTGCATGTCGGTGCCGGTACCTTCCAACCGGTACGGGTTGACACTATCGAAGAACATCACATGCACTCCGAATATGCCGAAGTGCCACAAGAGGTGGTGGATGCAGTGCTGGCCTGTAAAGCGCGCGGTAACCGCGTGATTGCCGTAGGCACCACATCGGTGCGTTCACTGGAAAGTGCTGCCCGCGCGGCCGGCGACAGCGCCATGATTGCGCCTTTCCACCGTGATACCGATATTTTTATCTATCCGGGTTACCAGTTCAACGTGGTGGACGCGCTGATCACCAACTTCCACCTGCCTGAATCTACCCTGATTATGTTAGTGTCCGCCTTTGCCGGTTATGAGCATGTCATGCAGGCTTATCAGGAAGCCGTGGCACAGCAATACCGCTTTTTCAGTTATGGTGATGCGATGTTTATTACGCGTCAGGCATAATTGCATGTTGGCCGACTGGGCTGCTGCTGCATACCGTCAGCGGGCCGCCTGTTTGACCTAAAAATATGAACCTTTCCACAATCTTGTGGTCATTGTCACCGGACGTCATCAGACTGTTTCTCTGATGCGGGGAGAAAAAATGAAATACGAATTAATCACCACCCAAGGTAATGCCCGTCGTGGCCGCCTGATTTTTGAACGCGGAACCGTGGAAACTCCGGCATTTATGCCGGTGGGTACTTACGGCACTGTGAAGGGGATGACCCCGGAAGAAGTGCAAGATACGGGTGCCCAGATTTTGCTGGGTAACACCTTCCACCTGTGGCTGCGCCCGGGTCAGGATATTATGCGCAAGCATGGCGATCTGCATGACTTCATGAAGTGGCCCGGCCCAATTTTGACTGACTCGGGTGGTTTTCAGGTGTTCAGTTTGGGGGATATCCGTAAGATCACCGAAGAAGGGGTGCATTTCCGCAATCCGGTAAATGGTGACAAGATTTTCTTAAGCCCTGAAAAATCAATGGAAATCCAGTATGATCTGGGTTCCGATATCGTCATGATTTTTGACGAATGTACGCCATACCCGGCGGATTGGGATTATGCCAAGCGCTCGATGGAAATGTCATTGCGTTGGGCTGAACGTTGCCGTAAGCACTTTGATCAACTGGGCAATAAAAATGCGCTGTTTGGTATTGTGCAGGGCAGCGTATACGAAGATCTGCGCGACATTTCTGTGAAGGGCCTGACTGAGATAGGCTTTGACGGTTATGCCGTGGGTGGTCTGGCGGTGGGTGAGCCAAAAGAGGATATGCATCGGATTTTGGAGCATACTTGTCCACAGCTGCCGCAGGATAAACCACGTTACCTGATGGGTGTGGGTAAGCCAGAAGATCTGGTTGAAGGGGTTCGCCGCGGTATCGATATGTTCGACTGTGTGATGCCGACCCGAAATGCACGTAACGGCCACTTGTTTGTTACGGATGGCGTGGTAAAAATCCGTAATGCCAAGTATCGTGATGACTTGTCGCCATTAGATGGTGAGTGTGATTGCTACACATGTCGCAATTATACGCGCGCCTACTTGCATCATCTGGACCGTTGCAACGAAATTCTTGGTGCTCGTTTGAATACCATTCACAATTTGCGTTATTACCAGCGCTTAATGGCCGGCATTCGTCAGGCAATTGAAAACGGTAATTTCGATACGTTTGTGACTGAGTTTTATACGCGTATCGGAAAACCTGTTCCACCTTTGAACCACAAATAAATAGATGAGGAATATTCACCGATGAGTCTGTTCATTTCTGACGCTTATGCGGCCGCCGGTGCACCGGCACAAGGAAGCAGCCTACAGCTGATTTTTATGCTGGTTATTTTTGGCTTGATTTTCTATTTCATGATTTACCGTCCACAAGCAAAACGCACTAAAGAGCATAAAAACCTGATGTCTTCCATCAGCAAAGGCGATGAAGTGCTGACTAATGGCGGTTTGATCGGCCGCGTTACTAAGGCCAATGCAGAATCTGGCTACTTGGTGATTGCGCTGAATGACACCACCGAAGTAACCATCAAGAAAGACTTCGTGACTGCGGTACTGCCAAAAGGCACGATGAAGTCCCTGTAATTTCCATACTTCCCTAAGGGGACCGTCGTGTTAAACCGTTATCCTTTGTGGAAGTATCTGATGGTGGCCTTCGTGGTCACCATTGGTGCGTTATACGCACTTCCAAATATTTATGGCGAAGACCCGGCTATCCAAATCTCGGGTGTTCGTGGCGCGTCAACCGACATGCAAACGCTGGACAAGATCAACGATCTGCTGGCGGAGAAAAAACTTCCGGTTAAAGCCATTGCGCTGGAAAACGGCACCGTTCTGGTACGCTTCAAAGATACCGATGAACAGCTGGCTGCCCGTGATCTGGTGGCTGATGCGCTGGGAGACAAATTCACTGTCGCTCTGAACTTAGCGCCATCCACCCCACGTTGGTTGGAGGACATCGGTGCCAATCCGATGAAGCTAGGTCTGGACTTGCGGGGTGGTGTGCACTTTCTGATGGAAGTGGATATGGATGCCGCCATGAGCAAACTGCAGGATCAAACGGCAGACAGCTTCCGCTCCGAACTGCGTGAAAAACGTATCCGCTACTCTTCTGTGCGTAAACTGGACACCGGGACTGCCGTTGGGGCGGTGGAAGTGCGTTTCCGTGATCCGGCCGAACTGAAAGCGGCGCTGGATTATTTGCAGCCGTTGCACCGTGATCTGGTCTTTACGCCGATGGGCGACGCGGCCTTTATTGCGCAGCTGAGTGAAGCACGTCTGAAAGAAGCCCGTGAATATGCGGTACAGCAAAACATCACTATTTTGCGTAACCGAGTGAACGAGCTGGGTGTTGCTGAGCCTATCGTACAGCGCCAAGGCGCAAGCCGGATCGTGGTAGAACTGCCAGGTATTCAGGACACCGCTCGTGCCAAAGAGATCTTGGGTGCTACAGCGACGTTGGAATTCCGTCTGGTGAACAACCAAGCTGATCTGCAAGCGGCGGTTAGCGGCCGAGTGCCGGGTGACTCCGAACTGCAATACATGCGTGATGGCCGTCCGGTCTTGTTGTACAAAAAAGTGGTGCTGACCGGTGACCATATCACCGATTCTAACTCCAGTGCTGATGAGTACAACCGTCCACAAGTGAACATCTCTCTGGACAGTGAAGGCGGCTCTAAGATGGCTAACTTCACCAAGGACAACATCGGTAAACCGATGGCGACCTTGTTCAGTGAATACAAAGACAGTGGCAAGCGTGATGCCAACGGCAAAGTGATCTTGGTTAAGCATGATGAAGTCATCAACATGGCAACCATCCAATCCCGTTTAGGCCGTAGCTTTCGGATCACCGGTATCGATAGCCAAGCAGAGGCACATAACCTGTCGCTGCTGCTGCGTGCCGGTGCGTTGATTGCGCCAATCCAAATTGTGGAAGAGCGAACCATTGGTCCATCACTGGGTGCGCAGAACATTCAGCAGGGTCTGGATGCCTGTATGTGGGGTCTGGCGGCAGTCGTGATCTTTATGGGTATCTACTACCGTAAGTTTGGTCTGATTGCGATCAGTGCGCTGCTGGCTAACTTGGTGCTGATTGTCGGTATCATGTCGATGCTACCGGGGGCCACGCTGACCATGCCGGGGATTGCCGGTATTGTACTGACCGTGGGGATGGCGGTAGATGCCAACGTTCTTATCTTTGAGCGGATCCGCGAAGAGATGCGGAACGGGCGCTCCGTACAGCAGGCGATCCATGAAGGTTACAGCAATGCGTTCTCCAGTATTGCCGATGCTAACGTGACCACCCTGATCACGGCGCTGATCCTGTACGCCGTGGGGACTGGCCCAGTGAAAGGCTTTGCTATCACCCTGAGTATCGGTATTGCGACCTCGATGTTCACAGCGATCATCGGTACCCGTGCGATCGTGAACTTACTGTACGGCGGCAAGCGCATTACTAAGCTGTCTATCTAAGGAGTACAGACGTGGTTACTGAAAAACGTAATAACCCGGATAGCCAGCCGAAGGTGCTTGATTTCATGCGTCTTGGCCCGGCGGCATTCGTGTTCTCTTTGATCCTGATGATCGCCTCTATCGGCATCATCGTCAAAAATGGCTTTAACTGGGGTTTGGACTTCACCGGCGGTACGCTGATTGAAGTGACTTTCTCCAAATCAGCTGATTTGGGTCAGGTGCGCGATGAACTGCAAAAGGCCGGTTTCGACAATGCCATCGTGCAGAACTTCGGTACTTCCCGTGATGTGATGGTGCGAATGCCACCGAAAGATGACATCAAAGGGGAAGAACTGGGTCGCCGTGTGCTGACCGCTATTCAGCAAGGGGTCGATCAACAGGCACAAGTACACCGTATCGAGTTCGTGGGACCGAACGTGGGCAGCGAGCTGGCGCAAGCCGGTGGTATGGCCATTTTGGTTTCCCTGCTCAGCATCCTGATTTACGTCGGGATCCGCTTTGAGTGGCGTCTGGCGGCCGGTGCGGTATTGTCATTGGCGCACGACGTGTTGCTGACACTGGGCGTGCTGTCACTGTTCCACATTGAGCTGGATCTGACTATCGTGGCGTCATTGCTGTCAGTGGTCGGTTACTCACTGAACGATACCATCGTGGTGTTTGACCGGATCCGGGAGAACTTCCGTAAGGTTCGTCGTGGTTCGCCGCGCGATATCCTGAACCTCTCCTTGACGCAAACTCTGAGCCGTACCTTGATGACCTCCGCCACGACGCTGGTGGTGGTGTTGTCACTGTTCGTGTTTGGTGGTGCGCTGATCCACGGTTTTGCGACCGTGATGCTGATCGGGATCTTGATTGGTACTTACTCTTCCATCTACGTGGCATCCGCGCTGGCTCTGAAACTGGGGGTAAAACGCGAGCACATGTTGCAGCCCGTGGTGGAAAAAGAGGGTGCCGATATGGAGCATCTGCGCTGATAGGCTCGGTGTCGTTTTAACGGTGTTGAGCATTGTTAGTAAAAAGCCGCATCCATGGATGCGGCTTTTTTTATCTCGAACATCGCGCGATAAAGTTCGATATCAATTTAATATGAATATACTGGATATAAAAAAGGCCGCTCAATTGAGCGGCCTTTTAGATCTGACGTAGAACTCGTCGGGCGAGATTAGCGCTTCAGCGCTTCGCTCAGATCGTCACGCATGCAAGACAGCATAGAGCGGACAACGCGCGGGTTACCGGCAACGGTGTTACCGCTCAGTAGGTGGTTATGGCCACCCACGAAGTCACAGACCAGACCGCCTGCTTCACGCACCATCAGCTCACCAGCCGCGGTGTCCCAAGGCTTCAGACCGATCTCGAAGAAACCATCCATCCGGCCAGCGGCCACGTAAGCCAGATCCAGCGCAGCAG
>JBOFCH010000212.1:0-3334 GCA_051645985.1 Plesiomonas sp.
CGGTCAGCGCCAGTGGTACGGTAAACCAGAAACTGGAGCCTTTGTGCAGTCGGCTTTGGAAGCCGATTTCACCGCCCATCTCTTTAACCAGTTTTTGGGTGATCACTAAGCCTAAACCGGTTCCGCCATAGCGGCGCGAGATACTGGCATCGGCCTGACGGAAGGCTTGGAACAATTGCGCTTGTTGGCGCTCGGAGATCCCTATCCCGGTATCTTTGACTTGCAGTAATAGCTCAACACTGCCCGGCTCACGGCTGCGTTGCTCGATTTGCACATCAATGTTGCCGTGCTCGGTGAATTTAATGGCGTTACCAATCAGGTTGGTCAAAATTTGCTGGATACGCAGTGGATCGCCCACCACATATTCCGGCACCTCCTGATTCAAGGTCAGGGTCAGTTCAATGCCTTTTTCATGGGCATTCGGGGCCAGAAGCAACATCACTTCATCGATGGTATCGCGCACCCCGAATGGGATCTGCTCCAGTACTAGCTTACCCGCTTCCAACTTGGAGAAGTCGAGGATATCGTTAATGATGGTCAGCAGGTTATTGGCCGAGCGCTCAATGGTTTGCAGGTAGTCGGTTTGGCTTGGACTGAGCCGCGTTTTGAGCATCTGGCGGGTAAAACCAATCACGCCATTGAGTGGGGTGCGCAGCTCGTGCGACATGTTGGCCAGAAATTCGGACTTAATCCGCGCCGCTTCTTGCGCCCGTTTTTTGGCCAGATCCAGCTCCACGTTCTGGATCTCCATCTGCTCGAGGGTTTCGCGCAAATCGGAGGTGGCCTGATCGATACTCTGCTGCATCTCCTCGTGGTAGGCGGTGAGGGATACCGCCATCGAGTTGATCCCGTTTTTCAGCATATCCAACTCACCGAGCATTTTGCCTTCCACCCGGCTATCCAGCTGACCGCGACGGATTTGGTCCACGGTATGCACCATGTGGGTGATGGGGACGGTGACCACACGCATCAGGCGATAGGCAAAAATACCGGCAATAATCAGACAGAACAGCAACATACCAAGGGCGGCACCAATCTCCTGATATTGTTGCAGCTCCATCGGCCGCACATCCAGCTCGACCGCAATATAGCCCAGTGGCCGGGTTTTCTCCGGATCGCTGGTCGCGGCATCGGATAAGGTGGCATCGGCGAAAATCGGCGTGCGGATAATCAGCATTTGATCCTGACGACTCAGCATCACCTGTTGCGGTATGTGGCTCGCATCCTCCAACTGCAACACAGAAAAATTGCGGTGAAAATTGGAGGTGACAAACAGGCGGTTATCGGCATCAAACACGGCAATCGAGCGAACAATGTTCGAGTGGCGCCGGTGTAGCAAATTAATCAGCTGTTTGACGGACTCACGGTTGCGAAAGGTCATCGCATATTCCGTAGAGACGGATAAAGGCTCGATGATGGCGGTGCCTTCATCAATCAGTTGCTGTTCAAGATCGCGGTAGCGGTTCACCACAAAGAAGGCACTGAGCAGCAACCCGATAATCAGGGTCGGAGCCAGTGTCATTGTAATTACCCGGGCGCGCAGGCCGTAATTGGTCATCGGTCGCTATCTGTGGGAGAATTGCCATTTAACCGCATAATTTACCTGATTCCGGCTAGACATTCATGGCGCAATTTTATACTCCGGCAAAAAAACGTCCTTCTGCGACCCAAAGCGCAGAAACCGAGATCCTCTCTTTGGATTATCAGGGGCAGGGAGTGGCCCGTTGGCAGGGTAAGACCCTGTTTGTCAGTGGTGCATTGCCGGGGGAGCGTGTGGTCGCCCGGATTTACGAAGATAAACGGCAGTACGCCAAGGCGCAGTGCCAGAAAATTTTGCAACCGAGCGTCCAGCGCCAAACTCCGCCGTGTCCGCATTACCGCCAGTGTGGCGGTTGCCAAATGCAGCATGCCGATTATGCGTTGCAAGTGGCGAGCAAACAGCAAGCGTTGCAGCGGATGATGAGCCGTGAAACGGGCCTGACTGAGCTGCGCGTCAATGGCGGTGTGATAGAAGGGCCGCACTATGGCTATCGGCGCCGCGCCCGTTTAAGTGTGCGGATGGATAAAAAAACGCGTCAGTTACAACTGGGCTTCCGTCAGGCTGGCTCGGATAACATTGTGGATATACACACCTGTCCGGTGTTGCAGCCAGCGCTGTCAGCATTGCTGCCGGCACTGCGCGAGTGTTTGAGTCATCTGCAAGCCCTGCGGGCTATCGGCCATCTTGAACTGGTGGCGGCAGATAACGGCATCTTGCTGGTAGTACGGCATACTCAGCCGTTACCGGAGGCGGATAAGCAGGCGTTGCTGGCATTGGCGCAAGTCCGCCAGCTGAACTTGTTCTCCGCGCCAGACAGTGAGCAGTTAATCTGCTGGTACGGACAGTGGCCACTGTACCGGATTGATGGGTTGACACTGCATTTTTCACCGCGCGATTTCATTCAAGTCAATCCACAAGTCAACCAGCAGATGGTGGCGCAAGCGCTGGCGTGGTTGGCGCTAGATGCACAAGACCGCGTGCTGGATCTGTTCTGCGGCATGGGTAATTTCACCCTGCCGGCAGCGAAAGTAGCTGGCGAGGTGGTAGGGGTTGAAGGGGTTGAGGCGATGGTCGAGCAAGCTCGGCGCAACGCCGCCGATAACGCGCTGGCGAATGTGCGTTTTTATGCCTGCGATCTGGATGCCCCGCTGACCGAACAGCCATGGGCGCAAGAGGGCTTCAATAAGGTATTGCTCGACCCCGCTCGGGCCGGCGCGCTGGCTGTTATGCCACATATAGTGAACTTACAGCCGGAGCGGATTGTCTATGTTTCCTGTAACCCGGCGACACTGGCGCGCGACAGTAAAGTATTGATTGAAGCTGGTTATCAGCTGGTACAACTGGGAATGCTGGATATGTTCCCGCATACGGCGCATCTGGAGTCGATGGCGCTGTTTGTGCGAACGGGAAAAAAACGTCCTCCTGCATCCGTTAAGAATACTTTTGCGCAATAATCAGTAGTCGAGGCCGGTTTTTTTCTGTTAAAAACAGTATGCACAGCACGGACGGCTTCGCGAAGAAGAGCCGTCCGGTCAATATAACGATGAAAGCCAAGCGATAGGGATGAATTATGGTTGCAGTTCGTGGTGCGCACCTAAATAAAGACGGGGTGTTTGCGCTCGAAAAATGGATTAACAGCCTCGGGTTAAGTCCAGAGGCCGGAACCCGTGTATCCGAAACTTGGCGTTATTGTGAGGCTCAGATTGCCGATCCTGAGCATGCCGGCGTGTTGTTATCCCGTGGTCTGGAGATGGTGGAGATTTTAGCCACCCTCAGCATGGATATCGACAGCCT